>DASVOY010000816.1:0-7646 GCA_036383115.1 Allostellaceae bacterium | reverse complement strand
CCAGGAGGCGGCTCACCCAAGCTCTTGTCCGTGCTGGCGCCTCCTGGCAGCGTCGCTGCAGGGGCTGTGGAGGATCCTGAGGCCGTGCCGCTGGGAACCGCGCGCGTGCCGAGCACCTCGCCGCTTCGCAGGTCCACGCTGACCATCATGACCGCTCCATCCCGCACGGTCTCGGTATCGTAGGCGAGCTTGCCCTCGTGCTGCGCGAGGGCAGCGCTGATTGCTTTGCCTCCCGTCCCCTGTTCGGCGGTCGAAACCGCCTCGCGCAAGCTATCCTTTGCGCGCGCCGCCTCGGCGACCTGTGCCTTCTGCTCTGCGGTAAGCTGCGCCTCCGGTGTACTCGCGGGGCGACGGACGAGCTGGCCCGTATGCGCATCGATCTGGCCCTCCCACAGCATGCCGTTGCCCACGGTCTTGATATCGTAGAGCGGCGCGCCATTCGCGGGCACGAAGCTCGCATCGATAGCCGATCCGTGCGAGCTGGCCTCCGCCGTGCCGATCGCCTTGGTGAGCGATACCGGAGCCTGTTCAAAGCTGCGGATCTCGGCTTGGCTGAAGCGCTCGGCGGCATTCCCGGGTCGCGCAAGGGATTGGGACGGGTTCGCTGGCGCGGTGGCTGCAGATGCGGCGGGTGTCTGCGCAACGAGTATCGCGGTGAACACGGTGGTAATCGCTGGCAACGAATAGCACATAAAGGGGTCTCCTACTTGACGATGGTTCAAGCCATCGATTGCACGTTGAGGAAACGCGTCGATGACATGCTCGGAATCAGATAGCGCATCCGAGGCGCCAGTAAATATCAGCCAGAGCGTCTTCGAGCACCCCAGTCAAACCCACCGTTGAAGCCCCACGCCGTGACGCGGGGCTCGTCCGAAAAGACGTGCGTGAATGCGATATCGACCTTGGAACCGGCGCATCGCGGACACGTTGTTAGCTTAGGCAAACTAATGGCCGCAAGCGCATTCGGGAGGTGAGATAGAGGTGGAGTAGGTGCCATGAGCGACGATGGAGTAAGTCGCCGCCACCTGTTGCTCGGCGTCGCCGCAGGTGCAGTCGTCACCGCGGGAGGAGTGACCAGCCCGCACGCCCGCACCATCGAGGGCGAGGTGCCGTGGGCGCCGGGCGAGGCCGACGCGCCCACGCCCGTCGAGCCCGGACCTTATGCCTTCTTCACGCCAGAGGAAGCGGCTTTCGTCGAAGCGGCGGTGGCAAGGATCATCCCCGCGGACGAGCTCGGCCCCGGCGCACGCGAAGCCGGTTGTCCTTTCTTCATCGACCGTCAGCTCGCTGGTGCCTACGGTCGCGCCGAGCGCATGTACATGCAGGGTCCGTGGGCCAAGGGCGACAAGACGCAAGGCTACCAGTCGCGGCTTACGCCGGCGCTGCTCTATCGCACTGCGATCAAAGCAATCGACGATCATTGCCGCGCGAGCCTCGGCAAGAAATCCTTCGCCCAGCTTGGTCCCGCCGATCAGGACAAGGTGCTGAGCAACCTCGAGGACGGTAAGCTCGCGCTCGACGGCGCCGAGGGCCCGACCTTCTTCAAGCTCCTGCTCCAAAACACCCAGGAGGGATATTTCGCCGACCCCCTCTATGGCGGAAACAAGGACATGGCTGCGTGGAAGATGATCGGTTTCCCGGGCGCGCGTTACGACTATCGCGACTTCGTCGGCAAGCATGGGCAGCGATACCCGCTGCCTCCGGTCGCAATCAGGGGCCGCGCCGACTGGACAGTGCAAAGCGGCTAGGGAGCTTCGCATGGCGAAGAAATTGCCCGCGGTGGACGTGCTCCTTGTCGGCTTCGGCTGGACCGGCGCCATGCTGGCCCAGGAGCTGACCGATGCCGGCTTGCAGGTGCTCGCGCTCGAGCGGGGACCCTGGCGCGACACGCCGATCGATTTCGCGACCACCTTCATCCAGGACGAGCTCCGCTATTACTACCGCCATCGGCTCTTTCAGGAACCGGCGCGCGAGACACTGACGTTCCGCAACAACGCCAGCGAGCGGGCGCTGCCGATGCGCGAGCTCGGATCTTTCCTGCCCGCTGCAGGCGTCGGCGGCGCCGGGATTCACTGGAACGGACAGAATTGGCGCTTCCTGCCGAGCGACTTCGTCGCGCGCAGCCACAATCTCGCGCGTTATGGCCAGCAATCCATCCCGCCGGAGATGACGATCCAGGACTGGGGCGTCACTTACGACGAGCTCGAGCCCTACTACGACAAATGGGAATATCTCTGCGGAATTTCCGGTAAGGCCGGCAACATTAGGGGTCAGATCCAGGCGGGCGGCAATCCGTTCGAAGGGCCGCGGACGCGCGATTTTCCCAACCCGCCGATGGAAATGACGTACGCGCCGGTGCTCTTCGCCAAGGCGGCGGCGGAGATCGGGCTACATCCCTTCCCGGCGCCGTCCGCCAACATGTCCCGTGCCTATACCAATCCGCTCGGCGTCCAGCTCGGCCCGTGCAGTTATTGCGGCTTCTGCGAAAAGTTCGCTTGCGGCAACTACTCCAAGGCGAGCCCGCAGACGACGATCCTGCCGGTGTTGATGCGCAAGCCCAATTTCACCCTCAAGACCGATAGCGAGGTTATTCGGATCAATCTCGACGGCGAGCGGAAGCGCGCCGTCAGCGTCACCTATGTCGATCTCGAAGGCGAAGAGTATGAGCAGCCGGCCGAGCTGATCGTCCTGACGGCCTTCATCCTGCACAACGTGCACCTGCTGCTGGTCTCGGGCATCGGCACGCCCTACGACCCGTCCACCGGCAAGGGCACGCTCGGAAAGAATTACGCCTATCAGATCGTCTCGAGCGTCGATGTCTTCTACGACGACAAGATCCTGAATCCGTTCATCGGTGCCGGAGCACTCGGCATGGTCGTCGATGATTTCAACGGCGACAATTTCGACCACGCGAATTCGGGATTTGTGGGCGGCGGCTATATCGCGCTCTGGACCACCAACGGGCGCCCGATCGAGACCCACCCCACGCCTGGCGGAACGCCTGCCTGGGGCGCGAAGTGGAAGAAGGCGGTGGTCGAGAACTATCTGAAGTCGGCGAGCATCGCGACGCATGGTGCGGTGATGAGCCACCGCGCCAACTATCTCGATCTCGACCCGACCTATCGCGACGTGCACGGCCGCCCGCTCCTGCGCATGACCTTCGATTTCCAGGACAACGAGCACAAGATGTCCGACTTCCTGACCGACAAGGCCAGCGCAATCGCCCGCGCGATGAAGCCGCGCGAGTTCCACGCACGGCCGCGGAAAGGGCACTACGACATCGTGCCCTATCAGACGACGCACAACACCGGCGGTGCCATCATGGGGTCGAATCCGCAGGAGAGCGTCGTCAACCGCTACCTCCAGCATTGGGACGTGCCGAACCTCTTCGTCATGGGCGCCTCTGCCTTCCCGCAGAATCCGGGCTACAACCCGACCGGGACCATCGGCGCTTTGACCTATTGGGCGGCCGACGCGATCAAGACAAAATATCTCAAGAACCCCGGTCCGCTGGTGCAGGCGTAGGGAGCGGCAAGCCATGCGACGACGCCGGGTCAAGCAAGCTGCGCTCCTGATCTCGATGGCAGCGCTGGCGGTGTCCTACGCGCCCGCGCGCGGCGACGAGTACTCGTTCGCCCAGGTCGAGCGTGGACGCTATCTCGCCGCCGCCGGCGATTG
Source organism: Allostellaceae bacterium (assembly GCA_036383115.1). Classification (GTDB taxonomy): domain Bacteria; phylum Pseudomonadota; class Alphaproteobacteria; order ATCC43930; family CGMCC-115725; genus DAHUYF01. The sequence goes on along the minus strand of DASVOY010000816.1, from coordinate 3,968 downwards.
CCAATCCTGCCACACCGCTCGAGACGGCACGCCATTTGCCGGCGGCCGTCCCATCGAGACGCCGTTCGGCGTCGTGTATTCGGCAAACATCACGCCGGATCGCGCCAATGGCATTGGCGCCTGGTCGAGCGACGAGTTCTACCGCGCGCTGCATGAAGGAATCTCGGCCAACGGCGCGCACCTCTATCCCGCATTCCCATATCCCTGGTACACCAAGGTCACGCGCGCGGATGCGGATGCAATCTACGCCTATCTCAAGACTCTCGACCCTGTCGACAGCAAGCCGCCGCCGACCGCCTTGGACTGGCCGCTGAACTATCGCTTCGTCATGGCCGGGTGGAACGAACTGTTCTTCCACCCGGGCACTTTCGAGCCCGACGCCGGCAAATCACCCGAGTGGAACCGGGGCGCCTATCTCGTGCAAGGCCTCGGCCACTGCGGCGCGTGTCACACGCCGATGAACACCTTCGGCGCCAGCGAGCGCGGCCGTTTTCTCCACGGCGCCGACCTGCAGAACTGGTACGCACCGAGCCTGACCGGCGATCTGCGCAGCGGCTTGGGAAACTGGAGCAAGGACGACATCGCCGCGTTCCTGAAGACCGGCCGCAATGCAAAGACGCTGGCCTATGGACCAATGGCGGAGGTGATACGGTATTCGACGTCGCAGCTGAGCGACGCCGATCTCTCGGCGGTCGCCACCTACCTCAAAGACATGCCCGCGGCGCAGCCGCAGCAGCAGCCGCAAAAGCCCAGCCAGCAGCTCACGCGGTCGGGCGAAGCGATCTACGCCGACGCGTGCTCCGCCTGTCATCGCATGAACGGCGAAGGCGTGCCAGGTACCTTCCCGGCGCTCAAGGGCGACGCGGTCGCGCAATCGAGCGATGCCAGCAGCGTCGTCCACCTCATCCTCCGCGGCGGCCGCGCGGTTGCGACGGATGCGCGCCCGACGCCTTTCGCCATGCCCGCATTCGGCTGGAAACTATCCGACGAGGAGATCGCCGCAGTGACAACCTATATCCGCAGCGCCTGGGGCAACGCGGCACCCGCGGTCTCAGCCGACTTCGTCCACAGCGTTCGAGACGCGACCCAGGCCTCCTCCGAGTGACAGGGGCCGGTGTCAACGCGAGCGGCTGTGGCTGCGGCGCCGACCATAGGTCGCCAGGCAATTGGCGGCAGGAACAAACAGATTCCTGCTCGCGTTGAGTGGTTATCTTGCCGGGAGCGGACAGGGCCGGGATGGCGGCGATCTTTGGGCGGCGCGCCAATCTGTTGATGAATGCCGGCCTTCTCGGCGCCGCCGGCGGCGCAATCTTCCTGGCGCTGTTGGTGTGGGGCGTACCGCGTATGAATTACAGCACGCAAGTCGGCTTTACCCCGCCGCAGCCGGTCCCGTTCAGCCACCAGCATCATGTCAGCGGCCTCGGCCTCGACTGCCGCTACTGCCACACCTCGGTCGAAGTGGCGCAGAACGCCGGCATGCCGCCGACCGAGACCTGCATGACCTGCCACTCGCAGATCTGGACGAACGCGGCCGTGCTGGAGCCGGTGCGGCAGAGCCTCGCGCAGCACCAGCCGCTGCGCTGGGAGCGCGTCTACACGCTGCCCGACTACGTCTATTTCGACCACAGCATCCACGTGGCGAAAGGCGTCGGCTGCACCGAGTGCCACGGGCCGATCGGCGACATGCCGCTGACCCGGAAGGCGACCGACCTCTATATGGGCTGGTGCCTCAGCTGCCACCGCGATCCGGCGCCGCATCTGCGCCCGCGTGACACCGTGTTCGATCCGCACTGGCAGCGCGGGCCCGACACGCCCTCGGGCACCGCGCTGGCGGCGCAGTATCACCTCCACCCCAAGACGCTCGAGGACTGCTCGGTGTGCCATCGATGAGCGGCAGCGACCATCCGCGCCTCGACTTGGCCGCGCTACGCCGGCGCCTCCGCGAGCGCCGCGGACCGGCCTATTGGCGGAGCCTCGAGGAGCTTGCCGACACGCCCGAGTTCCTCGCGCATGTGCAGGACGAGTTTCCGCGCTTCGCCGCGGCCGCCGCGGGCGCGCTCGACCGCCGCCGCTTCCTGCAGCTCATGGCGGCGTCGATGGCGCTCGGCGGACTGGCCGCGTGCGGGCCCGAGGAGAAGCCGCGCCAGCTTTTGCCTTACGTCGAGCAGCCGCCCGGCATCGTGCCGGGGCGTGCGCGCTACTTCGCGACGGCGACCACGCTCGAGGGCTACGCGACGGGCGTCATGCTCGAGCACCAGATGGGGCGGCCGATCAAGGTCGAGGGCAATCCCGATCACCCCGCGAGCCTCGGCGCGACCAGCGCCATCGCGCAGGCGACCATTCTCGGCCTCTACGATCCCTATCGCGCACAGGCCGTGGCGCGGCGCGGCCAGGTCGAGAGCTGGCAGGCTTTCGTCACTGCCGTCATCGAGAGGAGGCGGCAATGGGAGGCGAGCCGCGGGCAAGGCCTCTATCTGCTGACGGGCACGGTGACGTCGCCGACGCTCGCCGAGCAGATCGCGGCATTGCAGGCGGCCTTTCCCGAGATGCGCTGGCATCAATGGGAGCCGCTCCACCGCGACAGCGCGCGCGAAGCTGCGCATCTCGCCTTTGGCCGCCCGGTGGACACGGTGCTCGATGTTGGGAAGGCGGACGTCATTCTGGCCGTCGAAAGCGATTTCTTGAGCGCGGCGCCGGGCCATCTGCGCTACGCGCGCGACTTCGCGGCGCGGCGGCGCCCCGACGACGTCAAAGACAAGATGAGCCGGCTCTATGCCGTCGAGAGCACACCGACACCGGCCGGCGCCAAGGCCGACCATCGGCTGATGTTGGCGCCCCACGGCATCGCGGCCGCGATGCGCTTCATCGCCGGCACGATCGGCGCGGGGCCGCAGGCCTGGGCGCAGGCCGAGGCTCCCGATGCGGATCGGCTCAAGGCGATCGCCGCCGATCTGCAGCAGCATCGCGGCCGCGTCCTCGTTCACGCCGGGCGCGAGCAGCCGGTGGAAATTCACGCTCTGGCGCATGCCATCAATCATGCGCTCGGCGCTGTCGGGCAGACGGTGCGGGCGATCGAGCCCGTCGCGGCGGCACCGGTGAGCCAGTCGCAATCACTGGCCGCGCTGGTGCGGGACATGGCGGCGGGTAAGGTCGACACACTCGTCATGCTCGGCACCAACGCCGCCTACACCGCGCCCGCCGACCTCGACTTTGCGCGCGCGCTGGGCCAGGTGAAGGTGTCGATCTATCTCGGCGAATATGCCGACGAGACGGCGGCGCTGAGCCACTGGCACGTGGCGCAGACCCATGAATACGAAGCCTGGAGCGATGCGCGTGCCTTCGACGGCACCACCACCATCCAGCAACCGCAGGTGCGCCCTTTCTATGACGGACGCTCGGCGCATGAGCTGCTGGCTCTCCTGCTCGGCGACACGGCGCCCGACGGCCACGCCATCCTGCGCGACCATTGGCGGCGCGAAGCCACGCGGCGCGGCGAGCGGGATTTCGACGGCTTCTGGCGCGACGCCCTGCGGGCCGGCGTCGTGCCCGACAGCGCGATCCGGCGCGTCGACGTGACGGTCCAGCCGGCGCTTCATCAGGCATTGGCACAGGCAACGCCGCGCGGCACCGGCGGCCTGACGCTGCTCTTCCGCCCCGACATCGCGCTGTGGGACGGACGTTTCGCCGAGAATGGCTGGCTGCAGGAGATGCCGCGGCCCTTCACGCGGCTCACCTGGGACAATGCAGCGATGATCGCGCCCGCCACCGCCGAGCGTCTCGGCCTCGCCGAGGCCGATACGGTCGAGCTGAGTCTCGATGGCCGCAAGCTGCGCGCACCGGTCTGGATCCTGCCGGGACAGGCGCCGGACTGCATCACGCTGCCGCTCGGCTACGGACGCTCCCGCGCGGGGCCGGTCGGCAGCGGCGTGGGCTTCGATGCGTATCTGTTGCGTCCGGGCGGATCCCCC
>DASVOY010000815.1:0-2353 GCA_036383115.1 Allostellaceae bacterium | reverse complement strand
AGAAGCTGCGCGTGATAGGGCAGGCCCTGCGCGAAATCGGCGATCAGCTGGCGCACGCCCGGATCGAAGCGCAGGCCGGACTTCTCCTCGCCATTGATGATGATGCCGTCGATCTCGCGCCGCGTCATCAGCGGCATCGGGATGGTGACCAGCGTGCGCTGCAGCGAGGGATGCTTGCCCAAGAGCTCGCGCACATTGTCGGCGACGCCGATGATGAGCAGCGTCACGGGCACCGCCGAGTCCGACATGTTCTTGATGAGCTCGGCGAATTTCGCCTTGGTGTCCTCCGCGGTGATGCGGTCGTACTCGTCGAGGATGAGGATGACGTGCTTCTCGTAGATGCGCTCGAAGAGCGTGACCAGCTCGGCGACGCCGACATGGCCCTGCGCCAGCTGATCGAAATTCTCGACGCCGGCGCGGCTGGTGGCGCCGATGCCGTCGGGCAGCAGGCTGGCCGGCATGCGGCGCAGCAATCCGCGGAAGATGTCCTCGAAGCTCAGCTCGGAATTGCACGCCAGACGCAGCACGAAATATCCGGCATCCTCGACCTTGCCGGCGAGGACGTTGGCGAGCGAGGTCTTGCCGCTGCCGCGCTCGCCATAGACCACGACGTGCGCGCGCTCCTCCTCGATGGCGGCGATGATGCGCTGCATCTGCTTGTAGCGGCCGGAGAAGAGCGCGGCGTTGTGCTTGGGCCGGGTCGGCGTGAAGGCGTCGCGCAGCTTGGCGCTGAAGCCCGCGGTGTCCGTCACCGGCGAGCGCGAGCGCTTCCACGATACGCCGGGCGCCGCCAGCGTGAAGGCGGCGTGCTCGGGACGGTCGCCGCTGCCGGCGCGCGACGTCTCGCGCGGCGCCGGCACGGCGCCGGTCGATGTCTTGGACTTGGCTTCGGGCAACGACTTGGGCAACGGCGTAGCCTCGGGCTCGGGTTTGGCGGCGGGCGGCTTCGCCTCGGCCGGTGCGCGCGTGATTGTCGGCGTCGTCGGCGCCCGGCGCAGCGCGAAGGCGGAGGCGTTGCCCGTCGGGCGCGCCATCTCCACCGGCCGCGGCCGGACGATCTCAGGCCGCACGGCGAAAGCGCCGCGATCGAGAGCGGCGTCGCGGCGCGGCGGCGGCACCATACTGCGCCGATCCGCGCGCTCGTTCAGCATCGGCGGCTCGCGCATCGCGGCGGCGCTGTGCCCAAGTTCGAGCACGGCATCGCCGTTGACGGGGTCAACGCTCGGCCCGCCCAGACCGTTCAGTATCGGCCGGCGGCGAAACCAGTCTTTGGGATTGGACATGTGCTCACACCGATGCTAGCGCGCGTTGGCGCCCGACTTATGGGCGAAAGTCCACCCTCTCGGGTCTACGCCGAGGTTTAACGCAAGGTGCGGTGCAAAAGTTCACCCGGCCTCAAAAAAGCCTTATTTACTAACACCTCCGCTGCCGGCGGCGACGGGCGCGGGCGCGTCGTCGGCGCCCGGCAGGTTGCGGCGGCGCAGGCACAGGCGGCGCTCCACCTCCCGTTTGGCGAGCGCCTCGGCGGTATAGTCGGGGTAGGCCTTGATGGCGGCGCGCGTGCAGCTGTCCATCGCCTTCCACACCGCGTCGCTCTGGCGCAGCTTCTCGTCCGCGGCGGCGCGGCCGACGCAGAGCGATGCGGCCAGCAGTGCCAGGAGCAGCGCCAGGCAGCGCCGCCGGTGCGGCGAGATGCGGCGGATGGGGGTCATCTGAGGGCGGTCCGTGCGCTCGTCCCGCGACGCTGCCCCAGGCGGTCGAGCGCCCAGCGCGCCGGGACATAGATCAGCAGATAGGCCAGCAGCGGCGCCTCGATGAGGAGGACCGATTTCGCCTGCTCGCGCGCCACCAGCCGGCGGCCCGTGGCGCGCGCCTCGTCGAGGCAGCTGGCCACGCCCGGGCCGATGCGCTGGCCGCAACTGTCGTCGATATAAGCCTCAAAGGTGACGAGGCGGCCGTCCTCGCGCAGCGTGTCCTTGAATTGCGGATAGAGGCGCCAAGTCATCGCCAATACCCAAACCGCCGCCATGGCGACCAGATAACGCGACAGGCGAAAGGCCGAAGGCACCTTCTCTCCCTCCGGGCGAAGAGCCCGTGGGCATAAGACGGCGACGCCGATCGGCTGTCAATATCGCGGGCCGCCGCACACGCGGGAACCCCGCCACGCTATAGAAGTTGGCGGGGTTCAGTTCGGGTGGCTCCGCGAGCTCACCGCCCGGTCACACGACCGAGCTTGCTTTCCGGCGCTGTCTACCACTGATCCGGTGGAGTCATGCTTGTTGGGCATCCTCCGGTGTGTTGCACCACAAACAAGTCTAAGCGCAATCATTGGCCGATCAAGCGCCAATGCCAG
>DASVOY010000814.1:0-1705 GCA_036383115.1 Allostellaceae bacterium | reverse complement strand
GCCGGCGGCGCCGCGTTGGGGTTCCATCGGCTCGGCGAGACCGCGGCGGCTGCGCCGTCCGCGGCCCCGCCCCCGCCGGCGGTGACGGTCAGCACGCCGCTGCAGCGGCGGCTTGCCGGCTGGACCAGCTTCACCGGCCAGTTCTCGGCGGTCGACTATGTCGAGATCCGCGCGCAGGTGAGTGGCTACCTAACCGAGATTCACTTCACCGATGGCCAGATCGTCCACCAGGGCGACCTGCTCTTCGTTATCGATCCGCGTCCCTTCGAGATCCAGCTGCAGCAGGCGAATGCGCAGCAGCAGACGGCGGTCGCGCAGCTCGAGCTCGCGAACAAGCAGCTCTCGCGCACGGCCGAGCTGCGGCGGAGCGATTTCGCCTCGGGCGAAGTCCTCGACCAGCGCGTCCAGCAGCAACGCGCCGCACAGGCGGCACTGGCGCAGGCCAAGGCCGCCATCCGCGCGGCGCAGCTCAATCTTGAGTTCTCGCGCGTCACCGCGCCCATCACCGGACGGATCAGCTCGCACCGCGCGTCCATCGGCAACCTCGTCAGCGGCGGGCCCGGCGCCGGCGCGAGCACGCTTCTCACCACCGTCGTCTCGCTCGACCCCATCTATCTCGATTTCGACATGAGCGAGGGCGACTACCTGACCTATCAGCGCTTCCTCCAGCGCCAGCAGGCCGGCGGCGGGGTCGACCGCACGGTCGAGGCGAGCCTCAGCGACGAGGACGGCTGGAAGCGCCGCGGCACGCTCGACTTTCTCGACAACCAGCTCGACCGCGGCAGCGGCACGATCCACGCGCGCGCGACGCTCGAGAACAAGGACCTGTTCATTGCGCCGGGCCAGTTCGCGCGCCTGCGCCTGCCGAGCGCGGAGCCGCGCCCGGTGCTGCTGGTGCCCGATGCGGCATTGACCACCGATCAGTCGCGTAGGCTCGTCATGACCGTCGCGCCCGACGGCACCGTAGTGCCGAAGGCGGTCGAGACCGGGCAACTCAGCGACGGGTTGCGCGTGGTCACCGGCGGGCTCGATCCCACGGACCAGGTCGTGATCAACGGCTTGGTGCGGGCGCGGCCCGGCACGAAGGTGACGCCGCAGCCCGGCACCATCACCGTCGCGGCGCAGGGCTGAGGAGCGACGCGATGCGTCTTTCACACTTCTTCATCGACCGGCCGATCTTCGCGACGGTACTGAGCCTCTTCATCACCATCGTCGGCGCTATCGCCTATTTCGCCTTGCCGGTGGCACAGTACCCTGAGATCGCCCCGCCCACGATCCAGGTCACGGCGCAATATCCCGGCGCCTCGGCCGAGGTCGTCAGCCAGACGGTGGCGACGCCGCTCGAGCAGCAGATCAACGGCGTCCAGGACATGCTCTACATGAGCAGCCAGGCGACCGGCGACGGCAAGCTGACGCTCACCGTGACCTTCAAGCTCGGCACCAATCTCGATACGGCCCAGGTGCTCACCCAGAACCGCGTCTCGGTCGCCTTGCCCCGTCTGCCCGATGTCGTGCAGCGCCTCGGCGTGACGGTGAAGAAGAACTCGCCGGACATGCTGATGGTGATCCATCTCTATTCGCCGGACGGCTCCCGCGACCAGCTCTACATGTCGAACTACGCGACATTGCAGGTGAAGGACGTGTTGTCGCGCCTGGACGGCGTCGGCGACGTCACGATCTTCGGCGCGCGCGACTACTCGATGCG
>DASVOY010000813.1:0-4492 GCA_036383115.1 Allostellaceae bacterium | reverse complement strand
CCAGGAGGTCGACCGGTCTATGAGCACCGCCGAAAAGCAGCGGCGCGGCGAGCTGACGACCGTTTATGCCAAGGCCGCGTCGCCCGAAGCCATGCGATTGGCCGGCTTCACTTACCGCGTCGTCAGCCGCAGCGAGGCCGGCAACTGGGACTGCGCCGAGCTTTCCGCCGTCGACCCACAGATGGCTCTGGCGCGACGCTCATTTGCGGATGCGATCTGGCAAGCGCGCCAACACCTCTCGCCGCGCTGGTCGGTGCGCAGACTGTTGCGGCGCAGGCGGCGCACCCATTGAAGGGGCGCTATCAGACATCGCCGGCTCGGATCCGTCCAAGGCCGCGCGCGAAAAAGTCCAAAGCGCGCGGCGGCGACAATAGTGTCGCCTCGGCCATGACCACCGACGCCGCTACGTAGCGCCCGCCGTCTAGGGCGGCGTTGGCGCGCTCGAGCGCGAGGCTGGCGCGGAAGCGGCGCAAGCCCTTCGCGCCGGCCATGGCCCGAATGCGCGCGGCCTGCCGCGCCTCGAGATCGCGGGTGGCCTTGTCGATGATCGTCGGGCGCGGCCGCGCGCCGACATGGATGATCGCCAGGATTTCGGGCAGGCACTCGAAGGCGTAGTGCTCGACCAGGCGCAGCAGCCAATCCCAGTCCTCGAAGCGGCCGAGCGATTCGTCGAAGAGGCCGACCGTGTCGAAGCACTGCCGCCGCGCCAGCAAGGTCGAGCCGGGAGAGACGAAGCAGCCGTCGAGCAGGCTCGCGGCCCAAGTGCCCGTCGCGCGTGGGTAGCGGTCCTCGCTGTGGTCCGTGCGCACCCGCCGCAGCCGGAATGCCGTGCAGAGCGCGCCGAGCGACGGTCCGGCGCGCTCGATTGCGTCGATCTGTCGCTCCAGCTTTGCCGGAAGCCATTCGTCGTCCGAATCGAGGAAGGCGATGAGAGGGTCGCTCGCCGCGCCGATCCCGGTGTTGCGTGCCGCCGCCGCGCCGCGGTTGCGCTCGTGGCGCAGGACGCGCAGACGCCGGTCCGGGAACGCGGCCAGGGCGCCGGCGAGATCGTCCTCGGAGGCATCGTCGACGACGATCAGCTCCCAGTCCCGCATGGTCTGCGCCATCACGCTGGCGATGGCGCGGCCGACCGTCGCGGCGCGATTGAAGACCGGCACAATGATGCTGACGCGCGGCATGTCGGCGAGGACGCAGTCCCGTCGTGGAGCGCCCGTATATCACGGAAAGTGCCCGAGTGCGATGCATCCGACCGCGAGCGTATTGGCGCTGGCAGAGGGCGCGGCGATCCTGTAGTTCTCTCGGCGGGAAGGTACCTTGTCTTTCATTGCTGCCGGCCGCCGGTGACGCAGGATTCGCAGCCGCTCGTGACGATCGTCACACCGTCCTACAACCAGGCCGCCTTCTTGCCGGCCGCGGTCGAGAGCGTGCTGTCCCAGGACTACCCGAAGATCGAATACATCGTCCTCGATGCCGGGTCGACGGACGGCTCGGTGGAGTTTCTCAAGCGCTTTGACGGGCGCCTCTCCTGGGAGTCCGGCCCCGACCGCGGCCAGGCGGATGCCCTGGCCAAGGGCTTCGCGCGCGCCAGGGGGTCGATCCTCGGCTGGCTCAATGCCGACGATGTGCTGTTCCCGAGGGCGATCTCGGAGGCGGTCGCCCGTCTCGCGGCAGACCCCAAGCTGGGTCTCGTATACGGCGACGCGGTCTACATCGACACCGAGGGCAACCGCCTGATGCCGTGCCGCCATGTCCGGCCGTTCGATCTGCGACGCCTGCGCTACTGGTCGGACTACATCGTCCAGCCCAGCGCTTTCTTTCGCCGCTCTGCCTACGAGGCGGTCGGCGGCATCGACCGGAGCCTCCACTGGTCGATGGACTACGACCTCTGGCTCAAGCTCGGGCGCGACCACGGCGTCGCCTATATGCCGCGGCTTTGGTCGGGATACCGCATGCAGAACGCCGGGAAGACCGTCAACGGAGGGTTCGCGCGGCTGGCGGAGGTCGAGGCGCTGGCGCGCCGGCACGGGCTCGGCGGCCTGCCCGCCGATTTCCGCATCGAGAAGGCGGCGCTCCACCTCAGGGAGGCACGGCAGGCGCTGGCGAGCGGCGGCGCCATGAAAGCCGCTTCCGCTCTGCTCGCCGGCGTGGCCACGATCGTGACCTCGTGGCGGGCCCTGCTGCGCTGTTGCTCCTGGCCGCTCTGGCGCGACACGCTGCGCAATCGCGCCGCTCTGCGCCGCGCGCGCGCCGTCGCCGATGACGGCCGCCGCCTCGGCCGCCTACTCTGAGCGGATCCCGCGGCTTGCGCCTCTCGATCGTCACGCCGTCGCTCAACGCGCAGCGCTTCATCGCCGAGGCCGTCGCCAGCGTTGCCGATGCCGGATCGGCCGAAATCGAGCACATCGTCGTCGATGGCGGCTCGACCGACGGGACGCTGGAGACGCTGCGCCGGCAGGCGCATCTGCGCGTGCTGGTGCGCCCCGGCCTCCGCCTCTACCCCGCGCTCAACCTCGGCGTCGCCGAAGCGAGCGGCGACGTCATCGGCTTTCTCAACGCCGACGATCGCTACCTGCCGGGAGCCCTCGGCCAGGCCGCAGCGGCACTCGCCGCGGCGCCCGAAGCAGACTGCGCCTCCGGCGGCGCCCGCGTGGTGCGGCTGACGCAAGCCGGCGGGCGCGAGCGCGTCATCGAACACAACAGCGCGCCGCACAAGCTGCTGGATTGGGACCCCCTCCTCTTCGGCGCGCCGGTGATCAACGCGCGCTTCTTCCGCAAGTCGTTCGTGAAGCGCCTCGGCGGGTTCGATGCGCGCTACGCCATCGCCGCCGACCGCGAATGGCTGATCCGGGCGAAGCTCGCGGGCATGCGCCTGGCCGCGATCGACACCGTCGTCTACGAATACCGGGAGCATGCGGCCTCGCTCACCATCAACCGCGACCGTACCAACGCCGCCAGGATCCGCGACGAGCATTGCGCGATCATGCGCCAATACGTCGGTGACCCGCGCGCCCGCGGCATCATGCGGCGATGGCACGCCTGGGAGACCGGGCGCGACGCGCTGCGCCACCTCGCGCATGGCGAGATTGCGCTCGCGGGCCGCGTCGCGCGGGAGGGCACGGCCGAGAGCGCGTTGTGGCTGCCGCGTTTCCTCGCGGAAGCGCCGATGAGGGTCGTCGCGCGCCTCGCGCGCTAACGCGTTTCGTTCCCGACCATCGAGCGGACCATGTGGAGCCGGAATCCGCATCAGTTGATGCTGACGGGGAAGCGGGCCTCCGCGCGAGAGTGCGCCCGTCGTGAATTGTCCCGCCTAATCGCCGCCGCCGCGCGCTGCCGCCGGCGCGGGAGCTTCGCCCGCCGCGCCGGCCTGGGCGAGCCAGCTCTGGAACATCAGTACTGCCCAGAGGCCGGCGCTCCAATCCCGCTCGCCGGTGCGGTGCTCACGCCAGCGCGCCGCCACCGCATCGGCGTCGAGATAGCCGCCGGCGAGCGCGCTCTGCGACAGCAGGTCGTCGGCCCAGCCGCGCAGCGGCCCGCGCAGCCAGGCCGCCAGCGGCACGGCGAAGCCGTGCTTCGGCCGCTCGATCAGCGCGCGCGGCACATGGCGGTCGAGGATGCGGCGCAGCGCCCATTTGGTCGTGCCGCGCCGCAGCTTCATCGCCGGCGGCAGGCGCCAGGCGAACTCGACGACGCGATGGTTGAGCAGCGGCACGCGCGCCTCGAGCGCCACCGACATGCTGGCGCGGTCGACCTTCGTCAAGATGTCGTCCGGCAGGTAGGTGAGCGTATCGAGCAGCATCATGCGCTCGACGAAGCCGCGGAAGGTGCGCTGCAGATTCGGGTCCTGCAGCAGGCCGCGCGGCTCGCTGCCGCGCAGCATAAGCCGCTCCGGCTCCGGCCAGAGCGAGACCAGGCGGCGATAGGCCGCGTCCGCATCCTTCTCGCGCAGCAGCGCCGCCAGCTTCGCCGCCTTCTGCTCGGGGTGGCCGGGCCGCAGCCGCGCCGGCGCCAGCCGCGTCAGTCCGCGCAGAACTTCTCCCGAGAGCGCGCCCAGAACGCTGGCCATGCCGTGGCGCAGCGGGCGCGCCACGGTGCCGAGCACGCGCTGGACGTTCTCGCCCCATTGGTAGCGCGTATAGCCGGCGAAGAGCTCGTCGCCGCCATCGCCCGAGAGCGCCACCGTGACGCTCCTTCGCGCCAGGCGGGAGACGATCTGGGTCGGGATCTGCGAGGAATCGGCGAAGGGCTCGTCGTACCATGTCGGGAGATGGGGGATTGCCTCGCGCGCCTCGCGCTCCTCGACATAGAGCTCGGTATGCTCGGTGCCGAGATGCGCCGCGACCTGCTTGGCGTGGCGCGCCTCGTCATAGCCTTGCGCGGTGAAGCCGATGGTGAAGGTCTTGACCGGCCGCGGGCTCTCCGCCTGCATGAGCGCGGTCACGAGCGCGGAATCGATGCCGCCCGACTGGAACGCGCCGAGCGGGACGTCGGCGAC
>DASVOY010000812.1:0-6952 GCA_036383115.1 Allostellaceae bacterium | reverse complement strand
GGTGACCACCTCGCCTGCCGCCTGCCGCTCCTGGAGATAGTTCATCGCGGCGATGCGGTTGTGCACATCGTAATTGGCCGCCACCTTGCGCAGCCGCAGCACCGAGCCGTCATGCTGCTCCACCATCTCGACGGAGCCGGGCTCGTAATCGACATGGATCGGCGCGCGCGTGGTGATGAAGTCGAGGCGGTTCACCGCCTCGTTATGCTCGCGCACGAAATCGAAGCTCTTGGTCGAGCCGAGGTGATTGTTGAAGGCGACGCACGGGCTGATGACGTCGATGAAGGCGGCGCCGTGATGGGTGATCGCCGCCTTCAGCAGCGGCACGAGCTGCGCCTTGTCGCCGGAGAAGCTGCGCGCGACGAAGGTGGCGCCGAGCTGCAGCGCCATGCTGATCATGTCGATGGCGGAATCGGTGTTCATCACGCCGCGCTTGCTCTTGGAGCCCTTGTCGGCCGTCGCCGAGAACTGGCCCTTGGTGAGCCCATAGACGCCGTTGTTCTCGACGAGATAGACCATGTTGACGCCGCGCCGGATGCTGTGCGCGAACTGCCCGAGCCCGATCGAGGCGCTGTCGCCGTCGCCGGAGACGCCGAGATAAATGAGATCGCGGTTGGCGAGGTTGGCGCCGGTCAGCACTGACGGCATGCGGCCATGCACGCTGTTGAAGCCGTGCGACGCACCGAGAAAATAGGTCGGCGTCTTCGACGAGCAGCCGATGCCGGAGAGCTTGGCGATGCGGTGCGGCGGCAGGTCGAGCTCGAAGCAGGCCTGCACGATGGCGGCGCTGATGGAGTCGTGGCCGCAGCCGGCGCACAGCGTCGACACCGCGCCCTCGTAGTCGCGATGGGTGAATCCCAGCTTGTTGGTCGGCAGCTTGGGATGATGGAGCTTGGGCTTGGTGATATAGGTCATGGGGCCGTCTTCCTGAGCGGCGTGACATTGAGCGCGCGCATCCGCTCGGCGATGCCGCGGATGATGAAGCGCGCAGTGATGGGGGTGCCGTCGTAATGCAGCACCGGCGTCAGCTTCGCGGGATCGATGCCGCCCTCGTTGGCGAGCAGCGTGCGGAGCTGCGCGTCGCGGTTCTGCTCGACGACGAAGACCTGCTCATGCGCGGCGACGAAATCGAGCACCTGCTGCTGGAAGGGAAAGGCGCGCAGGCGCAGCGCGTCGAGATGGATGCCTTGCGCCTCGAGCGCATCGAGCGCCTCGTGCATGGCGGGCGTAGTCGAGCCGAAATAGAGCACGCCGTATTTCGTCGCATGCTTCGCCGGGCGCAGCACCGGCCGCGGCACCAGTGTCTTCGCCGTCTCGAACTTGCGCAGCAGCCGCTCCATGTTCTCGACGTAGTCCGGCCCCTCCTCGCTGTAGCGCGCGTAGCGGTTCTTGGTCGTGCCGCGAGTGAAGAAGGCGCCGCGCGACGGATGCGTGCCCGGATAAGTGCGGAACGGAATGCCGTCGCCGTCGACATCGAGGTAGCGGCCGAAATCCTTGCCCGCTTCGAGCTCGGCCGCGGTCATCACCTTGCCGCGGTCCATGCGCCGCGTGTCGTCCCACGTGAAGGGCTCGCACAGCCAGTCGTTCATGCCGATGTCGAGATCGAGCATGACGAAGATCGGCGTCTGCAGCCGGTCGGCGAGATCGAACGCCTGCGCGCCCATCTCGAAGCATTCGTGCGGGTCCTCCGGGAAGAGCAGCACGTGCTTGGTGTCGCCATGGGACGCGTAGGCGCAGGAGAGGATGTCGGCCTGCTGCGTGCGCGTCGGCATGCCGGTCGAGGGCCCGCCGCGCTGCACGTCGAAGATCACGGCGGGGATCTCGGCGAAATAGGCGAGTCCCAGGAACTCCTGCATCAGCGAGATGCCCGGGCCCGAGGTCGCGGTGAAGGCGCGCGCGCCGTTCCAGGCGGCGCCGATCACCATGCCGATCGAGGCGAGCTCGTCCTCGGCCTGGATGATGGCGAAGCGGCTCTTGCCGCTGGCGGGATCGACGCGGAAGCGGCGGCAATGGCGCGAGAACGCCTCGGCGAGCGACGATGAGGGCGTGATCGGATACCAGGCGCAGACCGTGGCGCCGCCATAAAGCGCGCCGAGCGCGGCGGCACTGTTGCCTTCGATATAGATGCGGTTGCCGACCGCATCGGCGCGCTTCACGCGGATGCCGAGCGGGCAGCTCAAATGCTGGAGCGCGTAGTCGCGGCCCATGTGGAGAGCATGGACATTGGGCTGGATGAGCTTGTCCTTGCCCTTGAACTGCTCGGCGATGAGCGTCTCGATGACGGCGACATCCATGTCGAGCAGCGCCGAGAGCGCGCCGACATAGATGATGTTCTTGAACAGCTGGCGCTGCCGCGCATCCGTGTATTCGCGGTTGCAGATCTCGGTCAAGGGCATGCCGATGACGGTGATGTCGTCGCGGAATTTCGACGGCGGCATCGGCTTCGTCGAATCGTAGAACAGGTAGCCGCCGGGCTCGAGGCCCTTGACGTCCTGGTCCCAGGTCTGCGGGTTCATCGCCACCATGAGATCGACGCCGCCGCGCCGGCCGAGATGGCTCGCCTCCGAGACGCGCACCTCGAACCAGGTGGGGAGGCCCTGGATGTTCGAGGGGAAGATGTTGCGCGACGCGACGGGCACGCCCATGCGCAGGATCGACTTGGCGAAGAGCTGGTTGGCGCTCGCCGAGCCCGAGCCGTTCACATTGGCGAATTTGACGACGAAATCGTTCGTCGCCGTTATCGGCTGCGGCATGCCGGCCCCGCATATGTCATGTCGAGAAGGAACTTCTGCATGTCCCATGCTCCCGTCGGGCATCGCTCCGCGCATAGCCCGCAATGCAGGCACACATCCTCGTCTTTCGCCATGATGCGGCCGGTCTTCAGCGCATCGGATATGTAGAGGTCCTGCGTCAGGTTGTTGGCCGGTGCACTGAGCCGCTGCCGCAGCTCCTCCTCTGGCCCGTTCGCGGTGAAGGTGATGCAGTCCATCGGGCAGATGTCGACGCAGGCGTCGCACTCGATGCACAGCGACGTCGCGAACACCGTCTGCACGTCGCAATTGAGACAGCGCTGCGCCTCGGCATAGCCGAGCTTGCGGTCGAAGCCCAGCTCGACCTCGACCTTGATGTTGCGCAGCGTGATCGCCTGGTCCTGCAGCGGCACGCGATAACGCTTGTCGAGGGAGATGTCATTGTCGTAGCTCCACTCGTGAATCCCCATCTTCTGGCTGATGAGATTCACCAGCGGCGGCGGCCGCTGCGCCACGTCCTCGCCGTTGCACAGCTTGTCGATCGACACCGCGGCGTCGTGGCCGTGCGCGACTGCCCAGATGATGTTCTTGGGGCCGAAGGCCGCATCGCCGCCGAAGAAGACGTTGGGGATCGTCGACTGCATCGTCTTGGTATCGACCTTGGGCATGCCCCAGCGGTCGAACTCGAGCCCGATGTCGCGCTCGATCCACGGAAAGGCATTCTCCTGTCCCACCGCGACCAGCACATCGTCGCATTCGATATGCACGGCCGGCTCGCCGGTGGGCACCAGGCTGCGCCGGCCCTTCTCGTCGTGCTTCGCCGCGACCTTCTCGAACAGGACGCCGGTGAGCTTGCCGTTCTTGTGGGTGAATTCCTTGGGCACGAGGTAATTGAGGATCGGGATGCCCTCGTGCATGGCGTCCTCCTTTTCCCAGGGCGACGCCTTCATCTCCTCGAAGCCGCTGCGTACGACGACCTTGACGTCGTCGCCGCCGAGGCGCTTGGAGGAGCGGCAGCAATCCATGGCGGTGTTGCCGCCGCCGAGCACGATCACGCGCTTGCCGATCTTGTCGATATGTCCGAAGGAGACGCTGGAGAGCCAGTCGATGCCGATATGGATGTTGGCCGCCGCCTCCTTCCGGCCCGGGATGTCGAGATCCCGCCCGCGCGGCGCGCCGGTGCCGACGAAGATGGCGTCGTAGCCTTCGGCCAGCAACGCCTTCAGGCTATCGATGCGCTGCCCGAGCCGCAGCTCCACGCCCATGTCGGTGATATAGGCGACCTCCTCGTCGATGATCGTCTCGGGGAGACGGAAGCGCGGGATCTGCGTGCGGATCATGCCGCCCGCCTGCCTGTCGCCGTCGTAGAGCACGCAGTGATAGCCTTGGGGCATCAGGTCGCGCGCCGCGGTCAGCGAGGCCGGGCCCGCGCCGACGAGGGCGATGCGCTTGCCATTCTTTTTGGCCGGGATCGCCGGCAGGAGGCCGCGGATGTCGTCCTTGTTGTCGGCGGCGACGCGCTTCAGGCGGCAGATCGCCACCGGGTCCTTCTCGACCCGGCCGCGCCGGCAGGCGGGCTCGCAGGGGCGGTCGCAGGTGCGGCCTAGAATGCCCGGAAAGACATTCGATTGCCAATTGACCATGTAGGCGTCGGTATAACGTCCCGCCGCGATCAGCCTAATGTACTCGGGAACCGGCGTGTGGGCGGGGCAAGCCCACTGGCAGTCGACGACCTTGTGGAAGTAGTCAGGAGCCCGGATATCGGTGGGCTTCAATGCGCTTCTCCTCTACTGCAGCCCGCCGGCGGTGGCCAACCTCAGTCCTCGACGACCAATTGGGCCTCGTTCTCGAGTTCATCGGCGATGCTGATCAGTTCCCGCGTGACCTCGGGAATCGCGGTCATTTCCGACAGGTCGCGGCAGCGTTGTGCCAAGGACCGGATCCGCACCGTCCTGTCGCGTTCCCCGACCTGTGTCGATTTGGCGCTCATAACGCCTCCCCGCGGCCTCAAGTCGAACTCGAGGCAGGCCTTCCCGCCACTCCCGAGTCGATGCCGAACAGCGGCGTAATGTGCCCGATCGGGGCGCCGACCGCAACACTGCAGGGAGGCTATGTAGCCATACGAAAAGGACGGCCGGACGCCTATCCGGCCGCAGCCAAAACAGTTGTGATGGAGCCGCCTGTCAGTTGGGCAATCTGACGTCCACGTAAAGCGGCATGCCGCCATAGATCTCGCCGAGAGCATCGAGCTCCTCGGCCAGCTCGCCGAGCGTCGCCTCGCGCGGCAGGTTGAAGGAGAGCGCGGCCTCATGGAACACGGCCATCACCCGGCTGGGCTGTACGCGCTGGGCTCTGTCGCTCATTCCGGCCTCCCTCCGTCTCGTCACCGAATAAACCCCGAATCGCCGGCGCCGTCTCGTAACATTTGGTATCAATTATGCGATCATGCCGCGCAAAAGCGGCCAAGGCACTTTCCATCCCGGTGCTTACGCGTGTTGAGCGCGAGATATCCACAATGTTTTCCCCAATATTCTCCCGTGCTTTCATCGATCGTGGCGCTCAAGCCCATGACAATCGCGTGACGCGTGATATCATTTTTGCAGCGCCGACACGCGCGGTTGTGGCGCTGCTCTTAGGGGGGCGATCATGGCGCGGCGCGGCAGCCTACCTACGACACCATCGCGAATTTTCACCCGGCGATCGCGGTCGTCGCGGATCCTCAGCGCGGTCCTGCTGACGCTCAGCATCTTCGTTACCATGGCCGGACTGGCAACGGCCATTTATCTCGAGCGGCTGCGCGACGCTTCGTCATCGCCTGCTCCCGCCTCGCTCAGCGCCATGGCGCCGGCGGGCGCACCGATTGTCGCGGTGAGCGACGCTCATGAGGCAGCGATGATCGGGCCCGCGCCGGATGGTTCTCACCACGACCCCATGGCCGCCGCTGCGGCGCCGCCGACTCCGACCGCCGTCGCCGAGTTGCCGGCCGAGCCGCGCGCCGGGAGCACCACGCCGCATGAAGAGACCGTTCCGACGCAAACCGCCATGCTCGAAGCGCCGCCGGCGCTGCCGACGCCGTCGATCGCTGCACCGGTGCCGAGCGTCGCGGTGACGCATCGCTACTGGGTAGAATACGGAGTCTTCGTCGGCACGCGCTACGCCAAGCGATTGCAGCAAGCGCTGGCGGCCCAGGGCCTAGATGCGACCCTGGCTCCGACGCGCGCGCCGGATGGCCGGCCTCTCGTCCGCGTGCGCTCGGCGCCGCTGCCCGACTATGCGCAGGCGCGCGCCGCCGCGCAGAGCGCCCGCAGCGCGCTCAAGATCAGCACGCTGGTGCATCGAGTCGCCGCGCCAGCGCCAATCGCGGTCGCCGCGACGCCCCAGCTGGCGCCCGCACCGGATCGCGGCTATTGGGTGCAGTTCGGCGCCTTCCCCCACCGCCACCAGGCCGCACGGCTGCAAAGCGAACTCGCCCGCGGCGGCCTGGAGACCGTCGTATCCTCGACGCGAGGAACCAGCGGCAGGACATTGTTCTACGTGCGTTCCGTCGGTTTCGCCGACCATCAAAGCGCGGTGGCGGCGGCGCATCGCGGGCAAGACGCGGCGAAGGTGGATTTCCTGGTCGGACGCAGCACCGCCCGATCGGCCAGCCGTGCAGGAGAGGCGACGCCTTCGCAACCGCTACAGGTGACGCGCAAGACCGGCTGACGCTGCCCGATACATCCTTCGCCTGCTGGACGACCGCTCAACGTGAGCGCGTCTGCGGAACCACGCTGGCCGCGACCCGCGCCGCCGGCGATGCCGAAGAAGCCCGAAAGCGCGCTGGCGGCGAAGCTGATAATGGCGAGGCGCAGGCAGTGGTCGCACCTACCTGAAGCTTCCCGTCGATGTCCTGTGAACGGCTGAACGTCATAAGGCAGGCGGCCCCGAAAGGCCGCCCACGACGAGCAGCAGTGCCGATCATTCCGTCTGTGAAATATTCGCGGCGGCGAGCTTGCCGCGGTCGCGCACTACCTCGTAGCTGACGCGCTGGCCCTCCATCAACGAGTGAAAGCCGGCACGCTGCACCGCTGTCACATGGACGAAGATGTCAGCACCTCCGTCCTGGGGGCGGATGAAGCCATACCCCTTGGTTGGGTTGAACCATTTCACAGTGCCGACAGCCATGAGGCCTCCTTGTGTCGTGTCGAAGGCCGCGCCTCCGG
>DASVOY010000811.1:0-3601 GCA_036383115.1 Allostellaceae bacterium | reverse complement strand
GATATTGACGCCGCGCGGGGCGTAGTGCTCGACGAGCTCGGCGACGAGCGCGTCGACATCGCTGCCCTCGGGCAGCCGCGCGGCGATGCTCTTCTCGTCGAGCGGCGCGGAGGCGGCGAAGAGGAGCGCCTCGACGAGGCGCAGCTGGTCGGCGCGAGGATCGGTCTCTGGCAGGTTCATGGCGTCTCCGGCAGGCTGCGCAGATAGATCGGGCCGAAGGTCGTGTCCTGGCGCAACTGGAGCTTGCCCGCGCGCACCAGCTCCAGGCTTGCCGCAAAGGTGGCGGCGACGGCGGAGCGCCCGACGATCCCTCCGCGCAGCCCCGGCGGCAGGAAGCTCATCAGGGTGCGCCACTCCGGCACGCGCCCGAGGATGCGTTCCAGGCGATGCAAGGCGTCGTCCATCGAGTAGAGCTCCGGCGCCTCGATGTGCAGTACCGAGGTCTCCTTGCGCTGCCGCTGCTCGCCATAGGCCTTGAGTAGGTCATAGAGCGACGCCTCGTAGACTGGGCGCAGCACCTTGGGCAGTCCTTCCGGCGCGCCGCGCACGAAGACGTCGCGCCCGAGCAGCGGCCGCGCCATGAGCCGCGCGCCCGCCTGCTGCATCGCCTCCAGACGCTGCAGCTGATGGGTGAGCGCCGCGGCGAGATCGGCGCCGGTCGGCTCGTCGGCTGGCTGCGGATCCGGCAGCAGCAGGCGCGACTTGAGATAAGCGAGCCACGCGGCCATCACGAGGTAGTCGGCGGCGATCTCGAGGCGCAGGCGGCGCGCTTCGCTGATGAAGGCGAGATACTGGTCGGCGAGCTGCAGGATCGAGATCTTGGTGATATCGACCTTCTGCTCGCGCGCCAGCGTCAGCAGCATGTCGATCGGCCCCTCGTAGCCCTCGAGGTCGACCACCAGTTCCGCGGCGGGCTCCGGCTCGGGCTTCACCAGCTCGAAAGGCTCCGGCGTGCTCATGCGCCCCCGGCCAGCCACGACAGGCCGTGCAGGATGTAGTGCTGCGGGAATCCGATCACGTAGCGGACGACGTCGAGGTCAACCCCGATGCGCTGTCCCACCATAGGCAGAAGGATGAGCAGCGCCACCAGGATAAGGATGCCGTAGCGCTCGAGCCGCGCCAGCGGAAAGGCGAGCGCATCAGGCAGGAGCCCCACCGCGACCCGACCGCCGTCGAGCGGCGGCAGCGGGATCATGTTGAAGACCGCGAGAATGACGTTCATCTGAACGGAAACGACGAGATTTTCCGCCGCCCATTGCCGCCCGAGATCCGGGACGAAGGGAACCACGTAGAGGAGCAGTGCCGATAGAAAGGCCAGGACGATGTTGGTGCCCGGTCCGGCCAGAGCAACCAGGACCATGTCGCGGCGGGGACGGCGCAGCGCGCCAAAATTCACCGGCACGGGCTTGGCGTAGCCGAACAGGAACTGCCCGCGCGTCACCAGGAAGAGGAAGAGCGGCATCAGGATCGTGCCGATGGGATCGATATGGCGCAGCGGATTGAAGGTGACGCGTCCCATGCGCCACGCCGTATCGTCGCCGAGGCGATGCGCGACGAAGCCATGCGCGGCTTCGTGGAAGGTGATGGCGAAGATTGCCGGCAAGGCGAACACGGCAACCTGCTGTATCAACTCGCCGTATTCGCCAGCCATCACGTCACCCGCCCGAGCAGCGCGCGAAAGCGCGCCTCGAGCGTCCCGCGGTCGATCGGCTCCGCCCTGCCGCGCCGCGCCTCGGCGCGGTCGACCCGGCGGCGCGCCGCCGGCGTCAGGCCCGACACGGCGCCGGCGATCTCCGTCATCTCCCTCATGTCGCCATTGCAATGAAGCACAAGGTCGCAGCCCGCGGCGAGCGCGCCGGCGGCGCGCCCGGCAAAGCTGCCGCCCAGGGCGCGCATCGACAGATCGTCGGAGACAAGCACGCCGTCGAAGCCGATGCCAGCACGAATCACCCCATCAATCACCCGCCGCGACAGCGTCGCCGGGCGCTCGGCGTCGATGGCGGCATAGACGATATGGGCCGTCATCGCCCAGGGCATGTCGGCAAGCGCGCGGAAAGGCGCGAAGTCGCTGTCCTCCAATGTCTCGCGCGCGGTGCTGACGCGCGGCAGCGCATGATGGCTGTCCACCGTGGCGCGCCCGTGCCCAGGGATGTGCTTGATGACCGGCAGCACGCCGCCGGCCAGCATGCCCTCGCAGACGGCGCCGCCGAGCGCCGCCACGGCCGCGGCCGTGTCGCCCCAGGCGCGGTCGCCGATCACCGCGTCCGCTCCCGGGACCGGGATGTCGAGCACCGGCACGCAGTCGACGGTGATGCCGAGGGCGCCGAGATCGTCGGCGATGAGCCGCGCGCCGAGCCATGCCGCCTCGCGCGCTTCATCGCCGCCGAGGGCGGCGATGATCGCCGGCGCAGGATAGGAGGGCCAATGCGGCGGCTTGAGGCGCGCCACCCGCCCGCCTTCCTGGTCGATCAGCACCGGCGCATCCGCGCGCCCGACCGCCTCCCGCAGCGCGGCGATCAGCGCGCGCAGCTGGCCGGGATTGTCGCAGTTGCGCTGAAAGAGGATGAAGCCGAGCGGATCGGCATCCCGGAAGAAATCGCGCTCCGCCCGGGTCAGGACCGGGCCGGCGCAGCCGAAGACGACGGCGCCCGGCTCACGGCTTGACAAGGATGCACCCTACGCCGCGGCGCTTCAGCTCGTTACACTGGCGCTCCGCCGCAGCGGCGTCGGCGATCGGGCCCGCCTGGATGCGATAAAAGATGCCGCGCTCGCCGAGATCGGCGCGTGCTGCGGTGAAGGCGAGCGAGCCAAGGAGATCGCCCTGCTCCCGCTTCAAGCGCTCCCATTCCGCCTTGGCGCGGTCCGGCGTGCGCACGGAGCCTAGTTGCAGCCGATATCCCTTGCCGGCAGGCACCGGCGGTGGCGGCGCGGCGGCCCGGGCCGTCCGCTCCGGCGCTGACGGTGTCGGAGCCGGGGGCGCCGCGGCCGCGGGCGGAGCCGGCGGAGCGGGCGCCGGGGCAGCGGCGCTGCTGGGCGGCTCGGACCCAGGCTGAGCGCTCGATGGTGCTGGCGTGGCAGCACCCGGCCCTGGCGCCGGAGCCGGCGGCTCGGCCGGGGCTGGGCGCGCCATCGGCGTCTCGGGCGGCGGAAGCAGCTGCTCGACCTTGGGCTCGGACCGATTGAGCACGATCGAGTCCTGCTCCGGGATCTCCATGCCGCCGGGATCCGATGGGCGTTTCTTCGTCGGCTGCTCGTCGGCGCGGAGGAGCGGCACCTCGGTCGAGGCGACGGTGCGTTTGCCCGATGGATAGAGCGCCCACACACCCGCCAGCCCGACAACGACGCCGGCCGCGACTGCGATGACGAGCATCCGGCGCCGCGTGCGCTGGCGCGTGAAGATGCGCTGGCGGCGCTGGCGAGGACTCTCGTGACCGGCGGGATCGACAGCCATCAGCGCATCTCCTCGGCCGGCTCGACGCCGAACACGATCAACCCCGATGCCACGACAAAAGCCACGGCCTGCACCAGCGCGAGGCGCGCCCGGGTGAGGTCGGGGGCGTCGCCAAGGATGAAGCGCAGGCTGGCGTCGTCCTTGCCCTTG
>DASVOY010000810.1:0-6175 GCA_036383115.1 Allostellaceae bacterium | reverse complement strand
CGTCTACCTGTCGCTGAAGGCGCTCGAGGGCAAGGGCAGCGAGCCGAAAGCCGAGCCCTTCAAGCCCGCCGTGCCGATCCGCAAGTCGATCACGCCGGATTACCTGATCTGCCTCGAGGACGGCAAGAAGCTCAAGATGCTCAAGCGCCATCTGCGCTCGACCTACAATCTGACGCCGGACGAGTATCGCCAGAAATGGTCGCTGCCGGCCGATTATCCGATGGTCGCGCCCAATTACGCCGAGCAGCGCTCGGCCTTCGCCAAGAAGATCGGCCTCGGGCGCGGCACCGGCCGTCAGGCCGGCAAGCGCGCCGCCGCGAAGAAATAGTCGGGCTCCACCGCACCTTGGCCAGCCGCGCCTCTCTCGGAGGGGCGCGGTTTTGCTTTGCGCGTCAGCGCGGCGCCGCGGCCGGTGCCTCCAGCACCATCTGCGTCTGGATCACCAGCGCCACGGCACGCCCCTCCGCTGTCGTCACGCGTGTCTGCCACACCATGGTGCGCCGTCCCCGGTGGATCGGCGTGGTCTCGCCGATGACTTTGGTGCCGGTGGGCGCCGGTGCCAGGAAATTCGTCTTGGACTCGATGGTCGTGGTCCCGGCGCCCTCGGGCAGGTTGAGGATGGTGGCGGCGGCGCCGAGCGTGTCCGCAAACGCCATGATGGCGCCGCCATGCAGCACTGCCGGCCGCGTGCAGAGATCGTCGCGGACCACGAGCTCGGCCGTGACCCGATCTTTCGCCGCGCTTAGATAACGGATGCCGAGCAGCTCGGCGAAGGGGAGCCGCGACTCTTGCAGGCGTTCAAGCTCGTTCATGGCCCACCTCGGTTCGATGAAGCCAGCGTCGCGCGCCGGCATCCGGGAGACAATGGCCTCGGGGGTTACTACTTCATCTCCTCGCGCTTGCCGTTGTGCCAGCGGTAGATGACGTAGTCGGGCCCGACCACGTCGCCCTTCTCATTGAAGCCGAGCGTGCCGATGACGGTGTCGAACTTGTTGGCGTGCATCGCCTTCGACACGTCGTCGAGCTTGTCCGACTTGGCTTTGGTGACGGCACCCGCATAGACCTGCATGGCGGCGTAGGTGAAGAGGGTGTAGCCCTCGGGCTCGTAGCCCTGCTTCTTGAACTCGGCGACCACCGCCTGTGCGGTCGGCAGATTGCGCGGCTCCGGCGCGAAGGTCATCATCGAGCCTTCGCCGGCCGGGCCGGTGATGGTCCAGAACTCGTCGGTGGCGAGCGCATCGCCCGACATCAGCTTGGCATCGAGCCCCTGGTCATGCGCCTGTCGGACCAGCAGCCCGGCCTCGGTGTGATAGCCGCCGAGGTAGATCAGCACGACATTCGCCTGCTTCATCTTGCTGATCAGGGCGGAGAAGTCCTTGTCGTCGGCGTTGGTCGCCTCGTACATCGCCTCCTTGAGCCCGCCGGCATTCATTGCCTTCTTGGTCTCGTCGGCGAGGCCTTTGCCGTAAGGCGATTTATCGTGGAGCACCGCCACCGCCTTGCCCTTGTAATTCTGGGCGATGTAACGGCCGGCGACGCGCCCTTGCGCGTCGTCGCGCCCGCAGACGCGAAAAACGTTGTTCCAGCCCTTCTCGGCGGCATCGTCGGTCAGCTTCGGGTTGGTCGACGCCGGCGAAATCTGCAGGATGCCGTTCTCGGCATAGACCGACGACGCCGGGATCGACGAACCCGAGCAGTAATGGCCGTCGACGAAATGCACGCCATTGTTGGCCATCTGGTTGGCGACGCTCACGGCCTGCTTGGGATCGCAGGCGTCGTCGCCGACGAAGAGCTTGATCTGACGGCCGAGGACGCCGCCCTTGGCGTTGATGTCCTTCGCCGCCATCTCGGCGCCGCGCCGCATCTGCTCGCCGAAGGCGGCGTATTGCCCGGTGATCGGCCCGACCAGGGCGACATTCAGGTCCGCCGCGCGGGATGCCCCGGCGGACAGCACGACCGCAGCTATCGCCAGCAAGATACGCGTCAGTCTCGTCATGGGTCTCGTCTCCCCTTCTCGTTCGCCGAGGATATCACGTCCTGTCGCGCCCATCAGCCGCGCTCGCGCCAGGAGAATGGCCCGGCCGGCTCGTAGAGCCAAGGATACTGCCGGACCATGAGGCTTGCCTGGGTCAGGCGGTAGGCGAGGAGGCAGAGGATCAGCAGGATTGCCGCTCCGAGCAGGTAACCGCTCGCCGAGAGCAGCTCGCCGTCGAAGAGCGCATAGAGCAGGAAGCGGTCGCCGATGCCGAGGAGCGCCGCATAGGGCAGCGCCTGCCAGAGCGGGCGCCAATTGCGCGCCAGTGCCCGGCCCGTCGCCATGGCGGCGGCGCCGAAGAGCAGGACGGTCAGGGCGAAAAAGCTCGCCGGCTCTGCGCCGAGGATCGCCGCCGTCATCGCCCGCCCTCGAGATAGGCCGCGCGCACTTCGTGGTTGGCGAGGAGCTCGCGCCCGGTGCCGGCAAGCGTTATGCGTCCGGTCTGCATGACATAGCCGCGATGGGCGAGCTTGAGCGCGTGGTAGGCGTTCTGCTCGACCAGGAACACCGCCACCTTCTGCTGCCGGTTGATCTCGCCGATGACCTCGAAGATCTGTTTGACGATGAGCGGCGCCAGCCCAAGCGACGGCTCGTCGAGCAGCAGCAGGCGCGGCCGGCTCATCAGCGCCCGGCCGATCGCCAGCATCTGCTGCTCACCGCCTGAAAGCGTGCCCGCGCGCTGCGCCTGACGGCGCTCCAGGATGGGGAAGAGCGCGAAGACCCGCCGCAGGTCCTCCGCAAAATGCGCGGGGTCGGCGACCGTCGCGCCGATCTGCAGATTCTCGAGCACGGTCATGCGCGGGAAGACGCGGCGGCCCTCGGGCGCCTGGGCGATGCCGCGGCGCGTGATCTCGTGGGTCGGGAGATGCGTGACGTCGGCGCCGGCCAGAACGATGCGGCCCTCAGCAGCCTGCGGCCGGCCGCAGATCGTCATGAGCAAGGTCGACTTGCCCGCGCCATTGGCGCCGATGAGCGCCACGATCTCGTCGGCGCCGACTTCGACATCGACACCCTTCAACGCCTCGATATTGCCGTAGAAGGCGCGGACGCCGGCGACGGAGAGCAGCGGCATCATGCGATCCCGCCCAAATCGTGCGACACCTCGGGCGGCAGCGCCTCGCTCTCCTCCTCGCCGAGATAGGCCTTGATCACCGCGGGATCGCGGCGCACCGCGGCCGGCATATCGTCGGCGATCTTGCGGCCATAGTCGAGCACCACGACGTGATCGGAGATGCCCATGACGACGGTCATATCATGCTCGATGAGCAGCACGCCGATGCCGTGCTCGTCGCGGATCGCCAGGAGCAGCGCGTTGAGCTCGGCCGATTCATGGGCGTTGAGGCCGGCGGCCGGCTCGTCGAGGCACAGCAGCGCGGGCTCCGTGCACATGGCGCGGGCGATCTCGAGACGGCGCTGCGCGCCATACGGCAAATTGCCGGCAGGGAGATCGGCGCGCTCGGTGAGGCCGACGCGATCGAGCCAGCGCCTCGCCTTCTCGATCGCCGCCGCCTCGGCGTTCCGGTAGACCGGCAGGCCGACAAGCCCGCCCACGGTCCACAGGCTCGCCCGCATGAGTTCGTTGTGCTGCGCCACGACGAGGTTCTCCAGCACCGTCATGCCGGCGAAGAGCCGCACGTTCTGGAAAGTACGCGCCACCCCCGCCTCGCGCGCGATCCGGAAACCGTCCATGCGCTCGAGCAGGAACACGCTGCCTGGGCGATGCAGCGCGAGACGTCCGATGCTCGGGCGATAGAAGCCGGTAAGGCAGTTGAAAACGGTGGTCTTGCCGGCACCGTTCGGGCCGATGACGGCGGTGATCTCGCGCTGCCGGGCGGTGAAGGAGAGGTCGTCGACCGCGACCAGCCCGCCGAAGCGCATGGTGAGATGCTCGACCTCGAGCAGAGGCGCCGCGGCCGCGTCGGTCACGCGGGGCTCTCCTGCTCCTCATGCAGCCGCAGGCTCGGCTCGCGGCGCGACAGCAGACCGCGCGGGCGCCAGACCATGATGCCGACCATCGCCGCGCCGAAGATCAGCATGCGGAACTGCGCGAAGTCGCGGCCGAGCTCGGGCAAGGTCACCAGAACCATCGCGGCGAGCACGACGCCGAGCTGGCTGCCCATGCCGCCGAGGACGACGATGGCGAGGATGATCGCGCTCTCGCCGAAGTTGAAGCTCTCCGGGCTGATGAAGCCTTGCCGCGTTGCGAAGAACGAGCCGGCGAAGCCGCCGAGCATGGCGCCGATGGCGAAGGCGGAGAGCTTCACCGTCGTCGGGTTGATGCCGAGCGCGCGGCAGGCGATCTCGTCTTCGCGCAGCGCTTCCCAGGCGCGGCCGATCGGCAGCTTCCTGAGGCGCAGCGTGAAGACATTGGTGACCAAGGCCAGCGCCAGGACCACGTAGTAGAGAAAGATGATGCGGTGCTCGGGATTGAAGCTGAGATGGAAAAATTCGTGGAATGTGGTGGCGCCCGCCGGCGCGCGCGGCGCGAAGACCATCCCGAAGAAGGACGGGCGCGGCACGTTGCCGATGCCAGCCGGCCCGTTGGTCACCGGCACCCAGTTGAGCAGCACGATGCGCACGATCTCGCCGAAACCGAGCGTGACGATGGCGAGATAGTCGCCGCGCAGGCGCAGCACCGGGAAGCCCAGCGCGACGCCGAAGGATGCGGCGAGCAATCCCGCGATCGGCAGGCACTCCCAGAAGGAAAGCTGGAACCATTGGGCGAAGAGCGCGAAGGAATACGCGCCGACCGCATAGAAGGCGACATAGCCGAGATCCAGGAGCCCGGCGAGGCCCACCACCACGTTGAGCCCCCAACCGAGCATCACGTAGATCACCACCGTCGTCGCGAGATCCACCACGTAGCGCGACGAGAACGGCAGGAACGGCAGCGCCACCGACAGGGCGAGGCCGAGCGCCGCAAGGAGCGCGGTCCGTCGCCGGTCGAGAACGATCGGCGCGCGCCGACTCGTCACCCTTCCCCGCACCGGCCACAGTGCCTGCGCAAGGACCAGCAGCAGGCGCCCGGCAAAGACCGCGGCGACGCCGATCGCGACCCAGTCGAAGCGGGTGCGGATGGTGAGCGCGGCATTGACCTCGACCGTCTGAAAACCCACGAGCGGCACGGCGAGCACCAGCGCCACCATTGCCGCGAGCGCCGCATCCTTGACGAGATGCCTCCAGTCGAGGCGCCGCGGCGGCATCGCCGCGAGCGCCATCACACCTTCTCCACGTCGGGCCGGCCGAGCCGGCCGGTCGGGCGGAAGATGAGCACGAGCACGTGGATGACGAAGACCGAAACGTCCTTGTACTCGGCCGAGAAATACGCCGACCACATCGCCTCGATGAGGCCGATGAGCAAGCCGCCCAGCATGGCGCCGGTGAGCGAGCCGATGCCGCCGAGCACCGCGGCGGTGAAGGCCTTCACCCCCGCGAGAAAGCCGATGAAGAAATCGATCACGCCGTAATAGAGCGTCACCATCAGGCCCGCGACCGCCGCGAGCGCCGCGCCCATGACGAAGGTCAGCGAAATGGTGCGGTCGACATCGATGCCGAGCAGCGCCGCCATGGTCATGTCCTGCTCGCAGGCGCGTTGCGCGCGGCCGAGGGGCGTGGCGCCGATGACCACGCTGAACCCCGCCATCAGCGCCGTGGTCAGCAGGAAAATGAAGATCTGGAGATAGCTCACCTGCACGGTGAAGCCGCTGTCCTGCATCAAGGTGAATCCGCCCTGCACCACCGGGGGCAGCGCCTTGACTCGCGCGCCCTGCAGCAGTTGCACGTAGTTCTGCAGGAAGATCGACATGCCGATGGCGGAGATCAGCGGCGCCAGGCGGAAGGAGTGGCGTAGCGGCCGATAGGCCAGGCGCTCCACGGTCCAGCCATAGGCCGCGGTGAAGAGCATCGCCGAGAGCAATACCAGCAGCAGCGCCAGCGGCACGTAGGTTACGCCCCACAGCCCAAGCACGAGGAACGTGATCAGCGCGACGAAGGCGCCGATCATGAAGATCTCGCCATGGGCGAAGTTGATCATGCCGATGATGCCGTAGACCATGGTGTAGCCGACCGCGATCAACCCGTAGATCATCCCGAGCGTAATGCCGTTGATCAGTTGCTGCAGCGCGTAGGCCAGGCCGCGAC
>DASVOY010000809.1:0-5351 GCA_036383115.1 Allostellaceae bacterium | reverse complement strand
CGCGCCGAGCGGCTGGTGGCCAAGCTCGCCGCCGCCGAGACACTCAACCCCGAGGCGCTGAAATATCTGAACCGGCTCTCCGATCACTTGTTTGTCTTGAGCCGCCACGTCAATGATCGGGGAGCGCGAGACGTGCTGTGGCGCCCCGGCGCCAATCGCTGACCGCGCCGGCGGCATCATTGTTCGATTCCATGATGGTTTGGTTACATGAAAGACTTGCCTTCGCGTTGTGCACGTGCACAATTCCCCGCCGCGCCGCATCAAAGCGGCTTTGACCAGGGCGCGCCATGAAAGTCCTCGTCGCCGTCAAGCGAGTGATCGATTTCAACGTCAAGATCCGCGTCAAGACCGACAAGACGGGGGTTGAGACCGCCAACGTCAAGATGTCGATGAACCCCTTCGACGAGATCGGCGTCGAGGAGGCGGTGCGCCTCAAGGAGCGCGGCGCCGCGACCGAGATCGTCGCCGTCTCGATGGGGGCGCAACAATGCCAGGAGACGATCCGCACCGCGCTCGCCATGGGCGCCGACCGCGGCATCCACGTGCTGAGCGATGCCGAGCTGCAGCCGCTCGCCGTGGCGAAGCTCTTGAAGGCCATCGTCGCCAAGGAACAGCCGCAGCTGGTCATCCTCGGCAAGCAGGCGATCGACGATGATTCGAACCAGACGGGGCAGATGCTGGCCGCGCTGCTGGGCTGGGCGCAGGGCACCTTCGCATCGAAGCTCAAGGTCGAGGGCGGCAAGGCGCTGGTCACCCGCGAGATCGACGGCGGGCTCGAGACGGTCGAGCTCAATCTGCCGGCGGTGCTGACCACCGATTTGCGCCTCAACGAGCCGCGCTACGCCTCGCTCCCCAACATCATGAAGGCGAAGAAGAAGCCGATCGAGCAGGTGACGCCCGAGGCGCTCGGCGTCGACGTGGCGCCGCGCCTCGTCACGCTCATGGTCGAGGAGCCGCCGAAGCGTCAGGGCGGCAAGAAAGTCGGCTCGGTGCAGGAGCTCGTCGACAAGCTCAAGAATGAAGCACGGGTGATCTGATGGCTCTCCTCGTCGTCGCGGAGCATGACAACAAGTCGCTCAAGGGATCGACGCTCCACGCCGTCGCCGCCGCCACCGCGATCGGCGGCGACATCCATGTGCTCGTCGCCGGCTCGAATGCGCGCCCCGCCGCAGAGGCCGCCGCCAAGGTCGCCGGCGTCGGCAAGGTGCTGCTCGCCGACGACAAGACCTATGAGCACCTGCTCGCCGAGGATCTGGCGAACCTGGCGGTCAAGCTCGCGCCGCAGTACAGCCACGTGCTGGCGCCGGCCAGCTCCTTCGGCAAGAACGTGATGCCGCGCGTGGCGGCACTGCTCGACGTGGCGCAGATTTCCGACATCTCCGGCGTCCAGTCGCCCGACACCTTCGTGCGGCCGATCTATGCCGGCAACGCGCTCGTGACGGTGCAGTCGAAGGACAAGATCAAGATCATCACCGTGCGCGGCACCGCCTTCCCGGCGGCAGCGGCCGAGGGCGGCAAGGCGTCGATCGAGCCCGTGCCGGGCGCCGGCTCGGCCGATGTGTCGCGCTTTGTCGGCGCGGAGCTGTCGAAATCGGAACGGCCGGAGCTTACCAGCGCGCGCGTCATCGTCTCGGGCGGCCGCGGCATGCAGTCGGGCGATAATTTCAAGCTGCTGGAGAGCCTCGCCGACAAGCTCGGCGCCGCGGTCGGCGCGTCGCGCGCCGCAGTCGATGCCGGCTTCGTGCCCAACGACTACCAGGTCGGCCAGACGGGCAAGATCGTCGCGCCCGAACTCTATATCGCGGTCGGCATCTCAGGCGCCATCCAGCACCTCGCCGGCATGAAGGATTCAAAGGTGATCGTCGCCATCAACAAGGACGAGGAAGCGCCCATCTTCCAGATCGCCGATTACGGCATCGTCGGCGATCTCTTCAAGCTCGTGCCGGAGCTCGATCAAGAGCTCGCCAAGCGCCAGGGCTCATGACGGCGCCATCGTCAACGTGGAGTGGGCCATGACGTCCGACCAGAGCGGCAACATCAAGATCATCGGCGTCATCGGTGCGGGCCAGATGGGCAGCGGCATCGCCCATGTCTGCGCGCTCGCGGGCTACCAGGTGCGCCTTACCGACGTCGACACCAAGGCGCTCGACAACGCGCTCCAGGTCGTCGAGCACAACCTCACCCGCCAAGTGAGCAAAGGCAAGGTGAGCGAATCCGACAAGAGCGCGGCGATGAAGCGCATCAAGACAGGCACCAGCTTTGAGGTGTTCGGCGAGTGCGACATGGTCATCGAGACCGCGACCGAGAAGGAAGAGGTCAAGCGGGAGATCTTCAAGAAGCTGGTGCCGATGCTGAACAAATCGGCCATCGTCGCGTCCAACACCTCGTCGATCTCGATCACGCGGCTGGCCGCGGCGACGGACCGACCCGACCGCTTCATCGGCATGCATTTCATGAACCCCGTGCCGGTGATGCCGCTGGTCGAGCTCATCCGCGGCATCGCGACCGACGAAGCGACGTTCCAGGCGATCCGCGATCTCGCGGTGAAGCTGGGCAAGACACCGGTGGCTGCCGAGGACTTCCCCGCCTTCATCGTCAACCGCATCCTGCTGCCGATGATCAACGAGGCGGTCTATACGCTCTATGAGGGCGTCGGCTCGGTCGAGGCCATCGACACGGCGATGCGGCTCGGTGCCCACCACCCGATGGGTCCGCTCGAGCTTGCCGACTTCATTGGCCTCGACACCTGTCTCTCGGTGATGCAGGTGCTTTACGAGGGCCTCGCCGATTCGAAGTATCGGCCCTGTCCGCTACTGGTGAAATACGTCGAGGCCGGCTGGCTCGGCCGCAAGGTGGGGCGTGGCTTCTACGATTATCGCGGCGAGAAGCCGGTTCCGACCCGTTGACGGATAGCTAACCCTTGCGCGATATCATGCATTCGTTGCATTTGCTGGCGCCGCGGCATGTTCCATGGCAGGATGCCCGGCGCCAGGAGGTTTGTATCGCCATGAGGTCCGTGGTTGTCGTTAGGGCTAGATAGCTGTCCTGCGCTGGTGCTCAACGCGGATTTCCGGCCGCTGAGCTATTTCCCGTTGTCTTTGTGGTCGTGGCAGGAGACGGTCAAGGCGGTCTGCCTCGACCGGGTCAACATCATCTCCCATTACGATCGCGTGGTGCGCAGCCCGTCCTTCGAGATGCGGCTGCCCAGCGTCATCTCGCTCAAGGAATACATCCCGACCGCGCGGCGCCCCGCCTTCACGCGGTTCAACGTCTTCCTGCGCGACAGCTTCACCTGCCAGTATTGCGGTGACGACTTCCCATCGCACGATCTGACCTTCGACCACGTGGTGCCGCGCTCGCGCGGCGGCCGGACGACCTGGGAGAACGTCGTCACGGCATGCTCGACCTGCAATCTCCTCAAAGGCAGCCGGCTGCCCAAGGAGAGCGGCATGTATCCGCGCCATCTGCCGCGCCAGCCGAGCACGCATCTGCTGCAGGAAAACGGTCGCGCCTTCCCGCCCAACTTCCTGCACCACAGCTGGCGCGACTTCCTCTACTGGGATACCGAACTCGAGGCGAGCTGACGCCTACCGTGCGACCGGGTGGCGCTCGTCGAGCTGCCAGGGGAAGGCGTCGTATGGCTCGCTGCGCAGCCTGTCGCCTCGCTTGATTATCGGCGAATTGGTCTGATGCGACGCATCGATATCGGCCGAGATGCCGCGCGAGGGCGGATAATCCACATCCCGCGCGCCGCCGCCGCAGCCGGCGAGCGCCAGCGCGGCGGCCAGAAACACGCTCGTCCCATGCATGGAGCGGCCCTCCTGCCGTGAGAACGGCGCGGCCGGCCGGTCGATCCCCGGACGAAGAGATGGCAACGGGCGATTGCATCGTCTCAAGATGCGGATCGAAGGAAAGCCGGCAATTTACGTCAGAATTGACGCAATTGCCCGCCATAACCGAGCCAGCGGGCTGCCGGCGCCATTGACCTGGCGTCAGGCCGGCATTAATTTCGAGCCATGCGCGACAAGCGCCTCGATACCGGGCTCGCCCGGCGAATTAGCACCCCGATCCTCCCTGCCGAGGATCGGGCCCGTGCCCTTTGCCAGCCGACTCCCATCGAGGAATTTTCCAATGTCGCCTTATGCCGCCAGCGCACCGCGCTCTGAAACCGAACCGACCGCCTGCTTTTCCGTCCACGCCGAGGCCGAGCCCGGCGTGATGCCGCGCGTGCTCGAGCTCTTCGCCAAGCGCGGGCTGGTGCCGACGAGCTGGCACAGCAGCGTCAGCGGCGGCGAGCTCACCATCGATTTGCAGATGCGCGGCCTCGACCGCGTCGGAGCGACATACATCGCCGCGTGCCTTCGGCAGATCGCCTCGGTCGCCGTGGTGTTGATCTCGGAGAAACGATCGCTGGCGTGAGTCGATGAGCCCGCTCATCGGCCGCCCTGAGACCTTGGTCATCGATGGAACGATCCGAGACTAGCAGCCGGGTCGACCGGCTGGACGCGGGGGCGATCGGCCTTGCCGTGCTCGTCATGGCCATCCTCGGCGGCTCCTACACCATGGTCAAGATCGGCCTGCACGACCTTCCGGTGTTCGGCTCGCTGCTGCTCCGCGTGCTCATGGCGAGCGCGACCTTGACCGGCTACGCGCTGTGGGCCCGGTTGCCGCTGCTCCATCATGGGCGCGCCCTCTGGTTTCTCCTCGCTCAGACCTTGTTCTTCGTCCTCTCGCAGGGCGCGCTTTATCTCGGGCTCACGCTCACCGCGGCGGGCCAGGCTGCCATCCTTTTCAACACTCAACCCTTCTTCACGCTGCTTCTCCTGCCGTGGTTCGTGCCGTCCGAGAGGCTGACGATCCGGCGCTTGCTCGGAACTGCGATCGCCTTTGCCGGGGTCGTGCCGATCGTGGCCGCCCGCGGCACCGGCGGCGGCTCGCTCCTCGGTGACCTTCTCGTCCTCATCGGCGCGCTGGGATGGACCGGCAATACGATCCTCAACAGGACGATGCCGCGCGAGCTTCATGCCGTCACCGTCGTCCTGTGGAGCGCCGCCGGCGCAATACCGGTCATGGCCGCGTTGACACTCCTGCTCGAGGCCGACACCACTTGGCACCTGACGGCGGCAGCGCTCGGGAGCGTCCTTTATCTCGGCGTCCTGGCGGCGGGGATCGGCTTCGTCCTGTTCGTGTGGCTTACCCGCACTTACTCGCCCGCCCGGGTCAACGTATTCGTCTTCCTGTCGCCCGTCTTCGGCGTCCTCATCGGCTGGGCGGTGCTCGGCGAGCCGATCGGGGTGCTTCAGTTGGCGGGGGCGCTGGCGGTCGCTGCCGGCATTGTCGTCGTCAACACC
>DASVOY010000808.1:0-4223 GCA_036383115.1 Allostellaceae bacterium | reverse complement strand
TTGATCCAGCTCAATGAGCCTCTCGGCGCCGTATATCACGATGCAACAATCGCATTCGTGGAGGAGGACACCATGGAGATTCGCACCATCCTTGCGGCAGTGAGTGGCGGCGCAGCCAGCTTCGGCGCGGTCGACTTGGCCTGCCGCCTTGCCCGACGCTTCGGCAGCCATGTCGAGGCCTTCCACGTGCAGTTGGATCCGCGGGAGATAGCCGTGGCTGCGGCCGACCCCTTCGGTGCACCGTTGGCAGGGG
Source organism: Allostellaceae bacterium (assembly GCA_036383115.1). GTDB lineage: Bacteria > Pseudomonadota > Alphaproteobacteria > ATCC43930 > CGMCC-115725 > DAHUYF01. Next base: position 3,970 of record DASVOY010000808.1, on the reverse strand, counting down.
TCTTCATCGAAGAGGCCATGCGGGACTCGGCGGAGAATCGGACGCGGGCGCGTGGGGTCTTCGATGACGCCGTGAGGCGGCATGGGCTCCCGGTTTGCAACGATGCTCCGCCGCCGGGCTCCGATCCGGTGCTGCTGCATCAACCTTCTGCTGGCTGGCGTGAGGAAAAGGGGTACAGCGCGACAACGATCGCCAACCGCGCCCGGCTGTTCGACTTGCTGGTGCTCGGCCGGTCGGGCCGCGTCATTGACGAGCCGCACGGCGAATCCGTCGAGGAGGCGCTGCTCACCAGTGGCCGGCCAGTGTTGATTGCACCGGCCGAGCCACCGAAAGTGCTGGGCGACACGATCGCTATCGCGTGGAATGATTCGCCCGAATGTGCCAAGGCGCTTGCCGCCGCCATGCCGCTCCTTACCAGGGCGCGCGTGGTGCATGTGCTGTCCATCGGCCAGACCGATGCCGCCGATCTCGCCGGGCACCTGGCTTGGTACGGCATCCGCGCGAGCGCCGATCCGGTTGATCCAGTGAAAGGCGTCGGGACCGGCGAACTCGTGCTGGCGGCAGCTCGCGATCACCAGGCCGATCTTCTGGTGATGGGCGGCTATGGCCATACACCGTGGCGCGAGTTGCTGTTCGGCGGCGCCACGCGCGAGGTGGTCGGGACCAGCCTTCTGCCGCTCCTCCTAGCGCACTGATCGCAGTGGCGCCCCCCGGGCATACGTACTAACCCGTACGTACAAATCCGCATTTTCGGTGGCTGAGGAGTAGCCGATGCTGCGGCATTCGATCGCTCGTTTCGAGCCGATCACATCCCGCGGAGGGGGTGCCTATGTCGCTAGCCACCGTCATGACCGAGCCCGTACGCTTCCATGCCGCGTCACCGTCGAGCGGCCATCGTTGCGGGAGTTGCGCGGCGCGCGCCCTGAGCATCTGCGGTGCGATGCGGACCGAGGATTTGGGACGGCTTGCCGCGGTGAAGGTGACGCAGCAGGTCGAGCCGGGCGAGACCTTCATCGACGAGAGCGAGCCGGCGACCCATTTCTTCAACGTCACCGAAGGCGCGGTGAAGGTCTACAAGCTGCTGCCCGACGGGCGGCGCCAAGTCACCGGCTTCCTCTTTGGCGGCGATCTGCTCGGCCTCGCCTTCAACGGCACTTACATCTACAGCGCCGAGGCGTTGACGCCGGTGACGATCTGCCGGTTCCCGCGACGTCAGCTCGACCGGCTGCTCGATGACTTCCCCAGCATGGAAAAGCGGATGCTGGCGATGGCATCGAACGAGCTCGCCGCGGCTCAGGAGCAGATGATGCTGCTCGGCCGCAAGACGGCGCATGAGCGGATCGCGTCGTTCCTGCTCGCCCTTGCCGGCCGCCAGGAACGCCTTGGCGGGGACGGCGACATGGTCCAGCTACCGATGACGCGCACCGACATCGCCGATTATCTCGGCCTGACGACCGAGACGGTGAGCCGTGTCTTCACCAGCCTCAAGAAACGTGGCTGGATCGTGCTCCGGAGCAACGGCGAGGTGCAACTGTCGGACCGCGGCGCCATCGAGGAGCTCGCCACCGGTCTGGAATAGGAGGCAGCGGTTCAACTTGCCACGGGCCGAGGCTCGACGGTCTTGCAGAACAAGATCGCTTCCTGGGAGTAACCTGCGGCGGCGAAGTACTCGGCCAGCGACTTTTGTGACGTGCCAATGCGGATGTGAGTGGCGGCGCAGTTGAGTTCGCGGGCCTTCGCGTCGGCGACCTGCATCAGGGCGCGGATCGGCCGTTCCTCGTTGAGGAGATCGAGGGCCGCAAACAGGTCGACCGCCAGCACCGCGCCATGCCGGAGGTCGTGTTCGGCGCGATAGATGAGCAAGCCGCAAATATAGCCGGCCGCGTTGCGCAAGCCGATGGCCCCGTAGGCGGGGCGGGCCTGAGCATCGATCATCCGCCGCGCAAAGCTGCGCCATCGCGGCAGGTCGATATCGGCCGCGGTCGCGTGCACCAGCGGAAAGACGACCCCGATCTCCTCCGGCCCCAGGGCGAATGTGGTGAAGGGCTGTGGCATAGGGAGCACTCTTGCCGATGCCGGCAAGGCGGGCCTTGACCTGAATCAATCCTCTTCGAGAGTCGGCGGTCAAACTGGCTTGGGGCTGATGTCGGCTGCCATCGCCATCCGCACGAGTGTCGAGAGATTGCGCGCCTGCATCTTCTCCATGACGCGGGCACGATGGATCTCGACCGTCCGGGGGCTGATGCCCAGATCGTAGGCGATGACCTTGTTCGGCCGGCCCGAGATCATGGCCTCGAACACCTCGCGCTCGCGCGCGGTCAAGGTCTGCAGGCGTCGCAACGTCTCGCTTCCCTGCTCGTGCTCGCGGCTCGCCTCGGCCGCGAGCGCCAATGCCCGACGCAAGGCATCAAGGAGCACCTCGTCCGAGAATGGCTTCTCGATGAAATCGGCGGCTCCCGCCTTCATGGCGCGGACCGCGACAGGCACGTCGCCATGGCCGGTCATGACGATCACCGGCAGGCGAATGCCACGGCGATTCAGCTCGTTCTGCAGCTCGAGCCCGTCGATCTCCGGCATGCGCACGTCGAGGAGAAGGCAGTCGCCCGGCTGCGGCTTCGCTTCATCCAGAAAGACGCGCCCGGATTGGTAGACGACAATGCTATTGAATCCCGCCGACTCCAGTAGGAGCCGCACCGAGTCGCGGATGGCCTCGTCGTCATCGACTATGTAGATCGTGGGCTCGTGGGGCATGAGCTCTGCAGCCACAGATGGCGGTCGGTCGCACAGTAACGCAAGGGGCCTCCGACCCGCAATTCTCACCGCACGGTGTCCTGATGGCGCACTGCTCCAGCGACCAGCATGGGGCGGCAATGATCTAGATCAAGGCGAAGGCGACGCCCGCCGGCCCATTACTTGCCAATGGCGATCGATCATGCGGTGCCTCTGACATCGGCATTCGGCACTTTCTGCGGCATCGGTGATGCCCCTGTTGTGCTCGGGGTCGGGTTGGCGCTATTCGGCGCAGGACTGTTCGGCGGCTTCGCCCATTGCGCGCCGATGTGCGGCCCTTTCGTGGTCATGCAGCTCGCCGGCGAGGCGGGTGAAGTCTATTCCCTGCGGCGCCTGACCGCGGGCATGCTGCCGGGATACCATTTGGGCCGGATGACGACCTATGTGGCGCTCGGAAGTGCCGTCGGCGGCGCCGGTCGCTCCGTTGTCCAACTGACTGAGTTCCGCTCGCTGCTGGCAATGCTCCTTGCGGCGGCAGCGCTGTGCTTCCTCCTGCAGGCGGTGAAGCGCTTTGCTCCATTCCCGTCGGCGGAAATCTTCCAAAGGTCGAGCGAGTGGTGGGGAAGGGCGGTCGGACGCATGGCCGCGCCTCTGCTGCGTCGGCCGGGCGGCTCTCGCCTCACCGGCTACGGGCTCGGCCTCGTCTTGGGTTTGTTGCCCTGTGGATTTCTCTACGCAGCGTTGATCGCCGCGGCCGCAGCGGGCGGTGCCGCCCCCGGCGCCGTGGCGATGGCGGCCTTCGCACTGGGCACTGTCCCGGGACTGGTCGCGGTCGGTGTGCTCGGCGGCGTCATGTTGCGGCGCTGGCGCCGGCTCGCTCAAGCGATCGCCGCGCCCATCTTCCTGTTGAACGCCGTGACCCTCGGCGTGCTTGCCGCGCGGATGATTGCGTAAGCGCAGCGGCATTGACGTGGATCAAAGAAGAGAGGCCGCCCTGTAATGCAGGGTCGATGCCCTGACCTGAAACGGAAGCGAGAGACAGATGACAGCTCTAGCGGCGAGCATGCCGGCACCGGCGGAGCGTTACAACGAGGAGGTCGTCCGCGCCTTCGTCGTCGCTACCGTGTTTTGGGGCATCGCTGCCTTCGCGGTGGGCGTCTATATCGCCCTCCAGCTCGCCTTCCCGGCGCTCAATCTCGGCCTCGAATGGACGACTTTCGGCCGCCTGCGGCCGCTCCAT
>DASVOY010000807.1:0-3092 GCA_036383115.1 Allostellaceae bacterium | reverse complement strand
TTCACGTTGACCTTGGAATGATGCAGGTAGAGATCGGCATCGCCGAGCAGCTGCTGCGCCACGCCGAGCGTGCGCGGCAGCCGGCAAGCGGCGCGAAAGGCGGGCGAGGCCGTCGGCCCGTCGCCCTCATGCAGGCGGAAGAGCGATTTCGGCGCACGCGCCTCGCCTTCGCGCACTACGGCGTCAGTCTCGACCATGGCGACGCGCGCTACTTCGCGCCGCAACAGAGCAATCTCGTCGCGGGCGAAAAGCTTGGGAAAGATCAGGAAGCCGTCGCGCTCGTATCGCGCGAGCTGCTCGCCGGTCAGCCGCATCGCATCCTCCCCTCGGGGCTGGGGCCTCGTGGCAAACGATAGCACGCCGGCACGGTTCTCGCGACCGGCCCGCGACTTGTGGCGGGGGCTGGAGCGAGGCATCCTGGGTAAAACATCGGGGAGAGAAGCCATGCAGGATGTGCCGTTCCGCTCCGCCGTCGAGCTCGCCGCCGGCTTACGTGCCAAGCAATTCGGCTGTCGCGAGCTCCTGGAGCTCTATCTCCGGCGCGCCGAGCGCTTCAATCCCGGGCTGAACGCCATCATCGCCACCGACCTCGCCGGCGCGCGCAGACGCGCCGACGAGGCCGATGCGGCGCTGAAGCGGGGCGAGACCTGGGGGCCGCTGCACGGCCTGCCGATGACGGTGAAGGAGTCCTTCGACGTCGCGGGAATGCCGACCACCTGGGGCGTGCCCGAGCACAAGGGCAACTTCGCGCGCCGCAATGCGCTCGCGGTCGAGCGCTTCCTTGCCGCGGGCGCGATCGTCTTCGGCAAGACCAACGTGCCGCTCATGCTCGCCGACTGGCAGAGCTACAACGCGATCTATGGCACCACCAACAATCCCTGGGACGTGACGCGCACGCCGGGCGGCTCGTCGGGCGGATCAGCGGCGGCGCTGGCCGCCGGGCTCACCGGCCTCGAGGCCGGCAGCGACATCGGCGCGTCGCTGCGCAACCCGGCGCATTATTGCGGCATCTTCGCGCACAAGCCGACCTACGGCATCGCCTCGCCCAAGGGGCAGGCGCTGCCCGGCCGGGTCGCGCCCGCCGACATCTCCGTCATCGGGCCGATGGCCCGCAGCGCCGGGGATCTCGCCCTCGGGCTCGAGATCATGGCCGGGCCCGACGAGATCGACGGCGCCGGCTGGCGGCTCGATCTGCCGAAGCCACGCCAGGAGCGGCTCGCCGATTTCAGGGTCGCCGTCATGCTCGATGATCCCAATTCCGAGGTCGACCGGACGGTGCAGGACCAGCTGCAGGGTTTGGCGGATTTCCTCGCCAGCCGCGGCGCCACCATCGACGACCGGGCGCGCCCGGACATCGACACCACAGAGGCGCACCGCGTCTATATCCAGCTGCTGCGCGCCGCCACCTCGGGACGGCAGACCGACGAGCAATTCGCCGCCAATCGCGCGACCGCACGCACGCTCGAGGCGAGTGACGAGACCTACTATGCGCGAATGATGCGCGCCAACACCATGGCTCATCGCGACTGGCTGGCGGCGAACGAGACGCGCCATCGCATGCGTTTGAAATGGGCGGCGTTCTTCCGGGATCACGATCTCTTCCTCTGCCCCGTCGCCGCCAGCGCCGCGCCGCCGCACGACCAGGCGGGCGAGCGCTGGGAGCGCATGATCACCGTCAACGGCAAGCGCGTGCCCACCACCGATCAGCTCTTCTGGGCAGGATATACCTGCGCCTTCTATCTCCCAGCCACCACCGCGCCGATCGGCGCCGCGGCCGGCTTGCCGATCGGCGTGCAGATCACTGGCCCGCAATACGGCGATCTCACCTGCATTCGCTTCGCCGAGCTGCTGGAGCGCGAGTACCGCGCCTTCGTGCCGCCGCCAGGTTACGGCTGACCGGCGCCGCAACGCGCGGCGCGGGGCTGACCGTACTACGATCAGCCCGAGTTCTTCTCAGCGAGCGCCGAAGCAGGTCTGAATGAGGTTGCCCTGGCAAGTGTACTGACGCGGCGCCGGCACCGTCTGCCTCGCTTTGAACGGCAGCAGCACCGTGCTGCCGTCCGCCATGACCATGAGGTTGACGGGCTTGCCGCCTCTGGCGATGGCGACGCCTTCGTAGAGCGGCGGATTGGCACCCGGCGAGGGTAAAGCCTCGATCAGCTTGACCTGGGTATAGCCCTCCTGCTCGAGCCGTTGTTTCGTTTCAAGCATCGCCAGGGTCGGATCATAGGAAACCGATAGATCGGGCTCCCGTGAGCACGCGCTCAGCGCAAAGCTGGCGGCGACGGCGACTAAGACAACGTATTTCATGTGACACCTCCGCGTGGAGGCTAAGACAAAGTAACACGCGGTCAACGATCAATTGAGGAGGTGACCTATCACCCGTTAGTGGCGCCGCGCTTGGAGCACGACCGCAACGTTCAAGGTTCAGCCCGCTGGGATGCCGAACCCGCGCCCCCGACGTTCGCGGATAGTCGCGGCCCAGCGGGCCCGAAGGGGACAAGACGCCATGCAGCGCGACCGTCGCCGCCGCCACGCCCGTTGCCATCGATTTGTGGCGGCCCGGCTCTCGCGAATCATCTTCGCAAATTGGCGGCTTCTCGGTGAAAGGAGTTCTCTGGTGGGAGACCTTGTCGCGGCCGCTAGCCGGCATACTTGCCTACGCATGAAAGCGTTTCGCGCCGCATCGCTTGTCGCGCTATCGGCACTCTGTGCCGTTGCCGCTTCGGAAGCCAGCGCCCAGCAGCAGCCATATCGGCCAAATAGGTTCCAGGAGTCAGAGGGCGTCTGGAAAAGGATGGACAACTGCAAGCGGCAAGCTTGGAAGCAGCACCCGGACTACACCCCGGAGGGCAACGCCAAGCGCGATCAGGCGGTAAGGCAGTGTCTTGACGCCAGTAACCTGCCTCCGGTCGCCCCGGAGTCGCCAGCAGCTCGCAGTGGATCGTCCCGCCAGTAAGCTGGTTGCACGCGCCCAACGGCGCCACGGTGGCCAGACCGGGCCGGATCGGCTTGTCGGCCACGCGCGGGCGGGCCAGCAAAGAAAAGCAGTCGTAGCGCAGAGGCGAGCGCCTTCAGCGGCGGTACCCGAA
>DASVOY010000806.1:0-2143 GCA_036383115.1 Allostellaceae bacterium | reverse complement strand
CTCCGGCCCCATGGACAAGATCGTCAAATCCTTCGCGCCCGATGCAAGGGGGCCGCTCGACGGCATCCGCGCCATCGACCTATCGCGGCTCGTCGCGGGCAACATGCTGAGCCTGCAGCTCGCCGATTACGGCGCCGAGGTGATCAAGGTCGAGGATCCCGAGCGCGGCGATCCCTTGCGCGACTGGCGCGTCAAGGGCGCGAGCATCCACTGGAAGGTCTATGCCCGCAACAAGAAGAGCCTCGCCCTGGCGCTGCGCCGGCCGGAGGGACTCGCGCTGCTGGCGAAGCTCATCGACACCGCCGACGTGCTGATCGAGAATTTCCGCCCGGGGACGCTCGAGGCGATGGGGCTGGGGCCCGACCGGCTTCATGCGCGCAACCCCAACCTCGTCATCGTCCGCATCTCCGGCTGGGGCCAGGACGGCCCCTATCGCGAGCGGCCGGGCTTCGGCTCGCTGGTCGAGGGCATGTCCGGCTTCGCCGCCAAGAACGGCTTCCCCGACCGCCCGCCGGTGCTGCCGCCACTGGCGCTCGCCGACATGATCGCCGGGCTCTACGGCATGTCGGCGGTGCTGCTGGCGCTGCGCCACCGCGAGGCGAAGGGCGGCGGCGGGCAGGTGATCGACCTGCCGCTGCTCGACCCGATTTTCTCGACGCTCGGGCCCGAAGCCGCCGAGTATCGTCTCACGGGCGAGGTCAGGCCGCGCAGCGGCAGCCGCTCGACCACGACCGGGCCACGCAATGCATTCCGCACCAGGGACGGCCGCTGGATCGCCATCTCCGCCTCGATGCAGGTGATGGCCGAGCGCCTGTTCCGCGCCATCGGCCGTGCCGACATGATCGACGACCCGCGCTTCCGCACCAATGCCGACCGGGTCAGGAACGCCGACGAATGCGAGGCGCCGATCGCCGCCTTCATCGCCGCGCGCGACCTCGCCGAGAACCTCGCCTTCTTCGAGGAGGCGGAGGTGACGGCGGCGCCGAGCTACGATATCGACCAGTTCCTCGCCGACCCGCATGTCCGCGCGCGCGAGATCGTCGTCGACCTGCCGGACGAGGAGCTGGGCACGGTGCCGATGCACAACATCGTGCCGCGGCTCTCCGTAACGCCCGGCCATATCCGCACGCCCGCGCCAAAGCTCGGCGAGCACACGGCGGCGATCCTAGGGGAGATCGGCTGCGGCGCGGCCGAGCTCGACGCGTTGGCGCAGGCCGGAATCGTCCGGCTCGGCGGAGGGAGCAAAGCTCGATGACAGGAGATCGATCGATGAGCGAAGCGCCGTCGCTGCCGGTGTGGCGGTCGATGCTTTTTGTGCCGGTCACCGTGCCGAAATTCGTCGACCGCGCCGCCGAGCGCGGCGCCGACGCGCTTATCCTGGACCTCGAGGACAGCGTGCCCGCCGCCGAGAAGCCGCGCGGGCGCGAGCTCCTGCAGGACGCGGCGGCCAAGGCGGCGCGGGGCGGCGGCGACGTGGTGGTGCGCATCAACCGCCCGTGGCGGCAGGCGCTCGCCGATATCGAGGCGGCGGTGTCGCCGCGCGTGCAGGCGCTGATGCTGACGAAGGTCGAGAGCGCCGACCACGTGCGGATGATCGCCGAAATCGTCGACGAGCTCGAGGCCGAGCGGGGAATGCCCGTCGGCGCCACCCAGTTCGTGGCGCTGGTCGAGACCGCCGGCGCGTTCTTCCGCCTGGAAGAGATCGCGCGCTCGCATCCGCGCCTCGTCGGGCTCTCGGTGGGTGCCGAGGATTTCGCGCTTTCCGTCGGCATGCTGCCGGAGCCGGAGGGCCTGCTCTTTCCTAAGCAGCAGATGATCTTCGCCGCGCGCGCCGCCGGCATCCTGCCACTGGGCTTCATCGGGACCGTCGCCGATTTCCGCGATCTCGACGCCTTCCGCGCCACCATCCGCCGCTCGCGCCGGCTGGGCTTCGCCGGCGCCTCCTGCATCCATCCCTCGCAAGTGGCGATCCTCAACGCGGAGTACCGGCCATCGCCCGAGGAGGTGGTGCAGGCCGAGCGTGTCGTCGCCGCCTATGACGCGGCGACCGGCGCCGGCATCGGCGCCATCGCGCTCGACGGCAAGATGATCGACGTGCCCGTGGTCGAGCGCGCCAAGCAGGTGCTCGCGCGCCATCGCGCCA
>DASVOY010000805.1:0-5166 GCA_036383115.1 Allostellaceae bacterium | reverse complement strand
CGCACCGTCGAAATCATGCCGGGGCTCAAGACACCGGCGCCCGACAACGGCTTCTGGGGCTTCGAGCGCAGCTATTATGCCGGCGATCTCGGCTACGAGGGCCCGCCCTTCGGCTGGTTCAGGATTCCCGACCAGTACACGCTGCGCCGCTTCGACGAGGCGGAGGCGGGACCCGGGCACAAACCGCTCTTCGCTCAGATCGTGCTGGTGTCGAGCCACACCCCCTTCGCCCCCGTGCCGCCCTATGTCGCGGATTGGCGCGACGCCGGAAGCTATCGTGGGATCGGCCAGCCCGAATGGGACCGCATCTACGCAGCGCCGGACTGGTCACGCCTCGACCGTCCCTACGTCGCGAGCGTCGTCTACGACCTGAAGACGCTGGGCGGCTGGCTCGCGCGGCGGGACGGCGACGGGCTCGTCGTCATCGTCGGCGATCACCAGCCGCCGGGCTTCATCGCGGGCGAGAAGCAGCCCTGGACGGTGCCGATCCATGTGCTCTCGCGCGATCCCGACCTGCTGCTGCCCTTCGCGGCCGCGGGCTATATCGAGGGCGCCATCCCGCCGCGGACCGGCCGGTTTAAGGGAATGGAAAGCTTTCTCGGCGATTTCCTGGCGGCGTTCTCGCGCCAGCCGACGCGGGTCGCGGCGCGGCGCGGCACGCCGGAGCATATGAGCGAGTGATCGACGCCTCAGCCATCGCCGCCGCGCTCGCGCAGTATCGCGCCAAGGGCTACGCCGTGCTGCGCGGCGTCTTCGCCGCCGGCGAGGTGAGAGAGCTTGCCACGGCCTTCGAGCGCCACTGGCAGGAGGGCATGGCGCATCGGGCCAGCTTCCGTCACGGCAACCTGTTCTACCGCCTGGGCGAGGACCCGGCGCTCGGCAAGGTGGTGCGTCTCGTGCAGTGGCCGTCCTACGGCGATCCCGTGCTGGAGAGCGTGCGGCGCGATCCGCGCTGGCTCGCCATCCTCGAGCCGCTCATCGGCCGCGACATCAAGCAGATCATCAACCAGCTCCATTGGAAGCCGCCCGGCGCCGCCGGCGCCGAATTCGCCTTCCACCAGGATGCGCGCTTCCGTCGGCCGCGCAGCGCCTACCGCAACCTGGCGACCTCCTACGTGCAGACCGGCCTCGCCATCGATCCGCATCGGGCCGCCAATGGCGGCATGCGCATCTACCCGGGCTCGCACCGCCTGGGCGAGAAGGACCTCGCCGGGCCCGCCCCGGTGCTCGACCAGGCCATGGCCGATGCGCGCCTCGCCGCGGTGGGACTCGATCCCCGGAACCTCGTCGACCTCGAGCTCGATCCCGGCGATGTCGCGCTGTGGAATGTCTACACCATCCACGGCTCCGGCCCCAACCGCACCGCCGGCGACCGCCGCTTCTATCTCAACGGCTATGTGCGTGCGGCGGATTGCGACCGCGGCGAATGGGCCTTCCGCAACGGCGCGCCCGTGCCGCTCGGCAAGCCCGTGCTCGTCCATTACGAGGATCTGCACAAGCGGCCAGGGCCGCATTACGTCGAGGAGTAGAAGCTTGATGTAGGCGCCTGTGCCGACGCTGCAGCAAAGCTTTGCAGTCGCTACTTCAGCTTCTTCAGCGGCGTCGCGTCCTTGGGGATGGGGAAGCGGTTCACGTTGAGGGTCATCGACACCAGCGTGTAGTAGCCCAGCGTGCAGATGAGATCGACGACGCCTTTCTCGCCGAAACGGTCGGCGACCGCCTTGAAGGTGGCGTCGCTCACCTCCTTGGTCTCGAGCAGCTCCGACGCGAAATCATAGATCGCCGCCTCGTCGATCTGCATGCCGGAGGGCCGCTTGCCGGCGGCGATGTCGGCAGCGATGGTCGGGTTGAGCGCGGCCTCGAGGGCGAAGCGGTGATGGGCGTACCATTCGTATTGCGCCGTCCAGTGGCGCGCCACGACGAGGATCGCCAGCTCCTTGAGCTTCTCGGGAAGCGAGTTGTGGAAGCGCACCTGCTCGCCGAGCTTCTGCGCGTGATCGCCGGTCTCGGGGCTGTAGAGGAAGGCGCTGAAGGGGCCGCCGAGCGACTTGCGCGGCCCGGCCAGGATCTTATCGGCGAGGCGCCGCTGCTCCGGCGTCATCTCGTCTGGGGAAAGCGGCTTGAAACGCTGCTCGGTCATGGGCACCGCCGCGGGGCGAGGGAAGGGACCGGGAGCATACCAGCCCGCTCGCGCGGGCGGAAGCGGCGGCGATCCCGCTCAGATCGTCCTCAACGCGGCGGCCGCGCCGGCTGCCCCTCAGCCGCGATGGTCATGCGCCGGCCGGTCGCCGGCGGTGCTGGTGACGGCCGCTGTCGAGGATGGCGGCGGCACTTGCGGCGGTGCGGCGGAGGCGGTCTCGTCCTCCTTCATGCCGGACTTGAACGCCTTGATGCCCTTGGCCAGATCGCCCATCAGCCCGGAGATCTTGCCCTTGCCGCCGAACAGCACGGCGACCACCGCGATCACGAGCAGCCAATGCCAGAGACTTAATCCACCCATGGGTAACCTCGAGAAAAACGGGTTCTACACGCTCTTCTGTCGCATTTGGCGCTGCCTATAGCGCCGATTGTCAAGGAAAACCACCCCACCGGCAAGGCCGGGCGCGGGACGATCCCCGCTCCGAGGCCGTTTCCCTCGATGATGCCCGCCGAGGAGCAAAGCCCATGATCGCGGCAGACCGGCCACTGAGAGGCCAGAAGGCGCTCGTCACCGGCGCGAGTTCCGGCATCGGCGCCGGTGTCGCGCATGCACTCGCCGCCGCGGGCGCGGCGGTGGCAATCAACCATTCGAGCCGCAACAGCGCGCCGGCCGCAGAAGCCGTCGCCAGGGGCATCCGCGAGATCGACGGCAGGGCGATCGTGCTGCGCGCCGACGTGTCGCGCGAGGCCGAGGTCGGGGCCATGGTCGCGGCCGTCCTCGACGCCTTCGGTCGCCTCGACATCCTCGTCGCCAATGCCGGCATCCAGCGCGACGCGCCGATCGAGGCGATGACGCTGGCGCAGTGGCAAGAGGTGCTGGACGTCAACCTGACCGGCCAGTTCCTCTGCGCCCGCGCGGCGGTGCGCTGCTTCGAGCGGCAGGGCATCGATGCCGACCTCTCGCGGGCGGCCGGCAAGATCATCTGCATGACTTCGGTGCATCAGGTCATTCCCTGGGCTGGCCACATCAATTACGCCGCGTCGAAAGGCGGCGTCGAAATGCTTATGAAGAGCCTTGCCCAGGAGGTGGCATCGCGGCGCATCCGTGTCAACGCCATCGCCCCCGGCGCCATCCGCACCAACATCAACCGCGCCGCCTGGGAGACGCCGGAGGCGCGCGAGCGGTTGCTGCGGCTCATCCCCTATGGCCGCATCGGCGAGGCCGAGGATGTCGCGAAGGCCGCGGTGTGGCTGGCTTCCGACGACTCCGACTACGTGACGGGCGCGACCATCTTCGTCGATGGCGGCATGTCGCTCTACCCCGAGTTCCGCGACAACGGGTGAGGGCGCGATAGCGACACTAAGACGGGTTGGTGTAATCGCCGAGATGCGGCGCGCGGCAATCGTTGCCGCGATACGCCCAAGTGCGGATCATGCCGTACACGTCCGAGGTGAAGAGCGTGGTGCACAGCAACCGGCCCTCGCCGCCGACGCGCCGGTATTCGAGCGCTTGCCCGCCATCGGTGAGCCGCTGGCTGCGCTCGGGCACGCCCCACGCGGCCACCAGATCCTCCTCGGGACGGTCGACCCACTGGTCGAGGGCCCGCTCGTAGACGGCGTTGGTGACGGGCGCCGTCGAGCCTGAGCCCTCCCCGGAAGAGGGGCGCGAGCCGCCGCAGGTGGCGAGGGTGAGGAGCGCGGTAGCGACGAACGTTATGGGCAAGAATTTGCGCATGAATGATCGGGGTCGTTGCGGGGGCGTCCCTTGGCGGAAACAGCGACCGTAGCGCTAGGTTCCGTGGCGCTGGAACCGCGGCGCCGGCGATGCTAGCCTTCGCGCATGCGAAAATCCTCCCTACTGCCGGCGGTGCTCGCGCTGGCACTCGCGGTCCCCAGCCTGATCCTTGACCAGCGCCATGCGACGGCGGCGCCCGAGACGCCGCAGCCGCAGGTTACGGCCCCGGCCGAGATCGGCGCTCCCGGGGGCGCTCCGGCGGTGCCGGGCGGCGATGCGCGCGAGCCCGCCGCCGCCGATCTGCCGACGATCGCCGTGCCACAGCGCCCGGTCCATACCGTTCCCGAAGGCGACGCGCTGCCGGCGCGTCCTGTGACATTAAAAGGGCGCGACGGCCGCGGCGTCGCGCTGCGCTCTCCTGCGCCCTCCGCAAGGTCGTCGGCGCCGAGCGCGCCGCCGCTGACGCGGATCAACGGCGCGGCGCGCGTGGGCGAAACCCTGTCGCTCACCGTGCAGGGCCGCTCGGTGCGGCTCTTCGGCGTGCAGCCGCCGCAAGCCGGCGACCGCTGCGCCGCGAACGCGGACATGGCGCCGCGCCCCTGCCTCGATCTGGCACATGAGGCACTCGCGGCGCGGCTCAAGGGCAATGATGCCGTGTCCTGCCGCGTGCCGCCGGGGCAGCGCGCGCCGGTGCCGGCGGCGGTGTGCTTCGACGCGGCCGGCACCGACCTTGGCGGCTTTCTCGTGGCGCAAGGCTTGGCGGTCTTCGATCCTCGGCAGAGCTATGACTACGTCGGCGCGGAAAGCGCCGCGCGCTCGTCGCGCCGCGGTCTCTGGCGCTATCGGTAGAAACATCTCAATCTCCGCGCGCGACTCAAAAATGACTCTCGGCGTGCCATCAAAATGCCACGCTATTGCTGTTGCTAGCGCCGCCCGCAGGGATGCGGCGAGTGGTGGGGTGCGATGATAGGGACGGCAAATCGAGTGCAGGGCGGGATCTTCACGCTGATGGTGGTGAAGATCGGCGACCCGCACGATCCCGCGCTCGATCGCGAGATCGCCGAGCAGGTGGCACGCAGCCCCGGCTTCTACGCCGACGCGCCGGTCGTGCTCGACCTCAAGGACAGTTTGAGTTGCACCTCGGTCGCCGACTACACGGCGCTGAAGCAAGTGCTGCGCCGCCACGGGCTGATCGCGGTCGGCGTCCAGAACGCCAGCGCGCTGCAGCTGCGCGCCGCCAAGGCGGTCGATCTCGCCGCATTCTCCGGCGGAAGCGGCGCCGCACGCCGTAC
>DASVOY010000804.1:0-5742 GCA_036383115.1 Allostellaceae bacterium | reverse complement strand
GCGTCACGTCATGGCCGATACCGATTGCCAGCAATTCCACCGGCGACCGCGTCTCGATCTGCTCGATGACCGCGCGCAGGTGCCGTTCCAGATAGTTGCCGGGATTGACCGACAGCGTCGAATCATCGACCGGCGCGCCGTCGGAGATGACCATCAGGATGCGGCGCTGCTCGCTCCGCGCGATGAGCCGGTTATGCGCCCAGAGCAGCGCCTCGCCGTCGATGTTCTCCTTGAGGATGCCCTCGCGCAGCATCAGTCCCAGCGAACGTCGCGCGCGCCGCCATGGCGCGTCCGCCGGCTTGTAGATGATGTGGCGGAGATCGTTGAGCCGGCCGGGGCTCGCGGGCTTCCCGGCGGCGATCCAGCGCTCGCGCGACTGCCCGCCTTTCCAGGCGCGCGTGGTGAAGCCCAGGATCTCGACCTTGACGCCGCAGCGCTCGAGCGTGCGCGCGAGGATGTCGGCGCTCATCGCCGCCACGGTGATGGGACGGCCGCGCATCGAGCCCGAATTGTCGATGAGCAGCGTCACCACCGTGTCGCGGAAGTCCATCTCCTTCTCTTGCTTGTAGGAGAGCGGATAGGCGGGGTTGGTGACGATGCGCGAGAGCCGCGCGGCGTCGAGCATGCCCTCGTCGAGATCGAATTCCCAGGCGCGCGTCTGCTTCGCCATGAGGCGGCGCTGCAGGCGGTTGGCGAGGCGGCCGATGACGCTCTGGAGATGCGCGAGCTGCTGGTCGAGCAAGCCGCGCAGCCGCGTCAGTTCGTCGGGATCGCACAAGCCTTCCGCCTCGACCGTCTCGTCGCATTCGCTGGTGAAGGCGCGGTAGGCGGCGGGATCGTCGTTGACCCCGTGGCGCGGCAGATTGCCGGGGCGCCCTGGTCGGCCGGGATCGTCGTCGCCCGCGCCGGGCATCAGCTCGCCCTCGACCTCCTCGGCGCCGGCGGGCTGGCCGTCCTCCTGCTGGTGCTCGGGCACGCCGCCTTCGAGCGCGCCCTGCGCGCCGGCAGCGGAGCCCTCGCCGCCATCGCTCTGGCTCTCGCTCTGATCGGCCTCGTCGCCCTCGCCCTCGGCATCGTCGGTCTCGGCATCCTGCTCGGTCTCGCCGAGGTCGAGGTCGTGGATCAGCTGGCGCACTGCCTTGGCGTAGGCCTCCTGATTGCCGAGATGGCGGCTGAGATCATGCAGGTCGCGGCCGACGCGCCCTTCGAGAAAGGGGCGCCACATCGACACCACGCGCTGCGCCGCGGGCGGCGGCGGCGCGCCGGTGAGCGCCTCGCGCGCCAAGAGCCGCACCGCCTCGGCGAGCGTCACGTCGTTGCGCTCGGCCAGATGCTCGTAGCCCTGCCGGCGATAGCGCTCGTCGAGCATGGCGGCGAGATTGCCGGCGACGCCCGACATGCGCCGCGCGCCCAGCGCCTCGACGCGCGCCTGCTCGACACCCTCGAAGATCGCGCGCGCTGTCTCGCCGGTCGGCAGCCGGCGCGCATGGAGCGCGGCGTCGTGATAGCGCAGCTTGAGCGCGACCGCATCGGCGGCGCCGCGCACCGGCGCCGCCTCGCTGACGCTCAAATCGCGCGCCGGCAGCGGCAGGCGCACGCGCGTGCCGGCAGCGGCGGCAGGCTCGGCGCCGTAGCTCACGGTGACGTCCTCGCGCTCGGCGATGGCGCGCACGGTGGCGGCGGTGGCGCGCTTGAAGATCTCGAGTGGGGTGTCGTTATCCGCCATCGCCTGGCTACACCAGCTGCGCCCGCACTCCGGTCTCTTTGAGCTCGGTGCCGAAGCAGCGCTGGTAGTATTCGGCGACGGTCGAGCGCTCGACCTCGTCGCACTTGTTGAGGAAGGTGAGGCGGAAGGCGAAGGCGATGTCGTTGAAGATGCGCGCGTTCTCCGCCCAGGTGATGACCGTGCGCGGCGACATGACGGTCGAGATGTCGCCGTTGATGCAGCCCGAGCGCGTCAGCTCCGCCAGCGCCACCATGGCGTGGATGGTGCGTCGTCCCTCCTCGCTGTCCCAGCTCGGCGCCTTGGCCAGCACGATCTCGACCTCGGCGTCGTGCGGCAGGTAGTTGAGCGTGGCGACGATGTTCCAGCGGTCCATCTGACCCTGGTTGATCTGCTGCGTGCCATGATAAAGGCCGGTGGTGTCGCCAAGCCCGACCGTGTTCGCCGTGGCGAAGAGGCGGAAGGCCGGATGCGGGCGGATGACGCGGTTCTGATCGAGCAAGGTGAGCTTGCCCTCGACCTCGAGCACGCGCTGGATGACGAACATCACGTCGGGCCGGCCGGCGTCGTACTCGTCGAAGCAGAGCGCGGTCGGGTGCTGCAGCGCCCAGGGCAGCAGCCCCTCGCGGTACTCCGTCACCTGCTTGCCGTCGCGCAGCACGATCGCGTCCTTGCCGACGAGATCGATGCGGCTGATGTGGCTGTCGAGATTGACGCGGATGCAGGGCCAGTTGAGCCGCGCCGCGACCTGCTCGATATGCGTCGACTTGCCGGTGCCATGATAGCCCTGGATCATGACGCGGCGGTTGTAGGCGAAGCCGGCGAGGATGGCGAGCGTGGTGTCGTGGTCGAAGCGATAGGCCTCGTCGAGATTGGGGACGTGATCGGTCGCCCGGCTGAAGGCCGGCACCTGCAAATCGCTGTCCAGGCCGAATGTCTGTCGCACGGAAACGGTGATGTCGGGCCGGTCGATGGGTGTGTCAGCCGTGCCCGTGGTGCCTGATGCCGAAGCCATAAGTTTGATCGGTCGTAGTGGAGGGGAGGTCGTGTCGAGGGTCCGGTCGCGCATTCATCCGGACGGGAAGTAGCTGGTCTTGAGCGTCGAATAAGCCTGGTTGATGACCTTCAGGCGCTCTTCCGCCGCGCGGTCGCCGCCATGGGCGTCGGGATGATGCAGCTTCACCAGCTCCTTGTAGCGCGACTTGAGCGCGCTGAAGGTGAAGGGTGGTGCCAGCTCGAACACGGCGAGCGCCTGCTCGTGCTCGGTGAGCGGGCGCTTGCGCTGCCGCTCGCGGCCTTCGCCCGGCGCGTCCTCGTCCTCGAGCCCGAACATGCCGAAATCGCGCCAGCGGTCGAAGCGGATGCCGATCCGGCTGCCGAGCGGCCATGTCGGCCGCTGCCAGACCGTGTCGTTGCGGATCTCCGCCTCGATCTCGCGGGCGCTCATTCCCGCGTAGTAGTTCCAGCGCGCGTTGTAGTCCCGCACATGATCGAGGCAGAACCAATAGAAAACGTCCAGCCGGTCGCGCGAGCGCGGCGCGCGATAGTCCCCGGTCCCGCCGCAACCCGGATGGTCGCACAGGCGCGCCTTCGGCGCCGCCTCGGACAGGCCGGCACTCGTTTCGATGCTGGCACGTGGCATGAGCATGAGTATGGGGTGAGCCACCAGCCCTGACAAGCATCGCGGCAACGCCCGTATTTACGAGAAATTAGCAACTGCCGCAGCAGGGCTGCGTCAGTCTACCAGCGCGGCTTCGGCTTGACACTCCCATGTCCGTTGCTCAGCTTCCTGGCTATGCGTGTCGCCGACCGTATCCGCGCCAAGCTCACCGCCGGCCTGCAGCCGGCCCGCCTCGTGATCCGCGACGAGTCCCATCGGCATGCCGGCCATGCCGGTGCCCGGCCGGAGGGCGAAAGCCATTTCCATGTCGAGGTGGTCTCGGCTGCCTTCGCCGGCACGGGACGCGTGGCTCGGCAGCGCCGTGTCTATGAGCTGCTGGCCGAGGAGATGGCCGGGCCAATCCATGCGCTCGCCCTGACCACCTTGACGCCTGAGGAGGATGCCGGGCGCTGACCGCCGGCACGCTGTCGTGGCGGCACGACGCCGCGACCTGAACCGCAACCGGCGATTGTTGATTTTCCACATTTGCTCGAAAAGATTGCATATCGCTCCAATTGCGCTAAATTTTAACAATGCAGCGCGACGCCATCCATCCGAGCGCCAGCCAGACCGCACCTACCAAGGCGCCGAAAGCAGCCTCGACCCTGATCAATCGCAACGTCACGGTCGGGGGTCACCGCACCAGCATCCGGCTGGAGCGCGCGATGTGGGACGCGCTGCGCCAGATTTGCGAGCGTGAGCACAAGGCGCTCAACGACCTGGTGACCGAGATCGAGCGCCAGCGTGTCGAATCGAGCCTGACGGCCGCAATCCGCGTCTACCTGCTGCGCTACTTCAGCGCCGCCGCCACCGACGAGGGCCATCGCCTCGCGGGCCATGGCACGTCGCGGCATCAGCTCCCGGTATAGAACCCCGGCCAGAAGCGCTTCACGACCTCGCCGTCGCTGGCGAAGGCGTGGCAGCTGTCGATCAGCGAGGGCCTGCGTCGCGGCGTGTCCGCCGGCTTGCGCTCGGCCGGCTGCTCGCGGCGCTGGCGTTCGCGATAGGGAAAGACGGTCTGATAGGCCGTGGTGGCCACGGGTCCCAGCAGCTCGACGAGATGGGTGCAGCCTTCAGTGCCGCCCAGGAGATCGCGCACCTGCTTCTGGAAGCCGGGCCGGAGGCGCAGGCCTCTGAGGCGCTGAAAGTTCGGCACGACGTTGGGGCAGGCCGCATAAGGGCTCGCCTCGGTCGCCGCCTCGACCGCGTGGATCTCGAGCCGATCATCGACGGTGAGGCGCAGCCACATGTCATGCACCGGCGTTCCCGCCGGCATCTCGCCGCGGAAGTGATTGGCGAAGCCATAGGTCTTGACGTCGGTGATGTGGCCTTCGATGTCCCACAGCCCGTCCTCGCGGCGGTAGCCGCGGCACTCGACGACCCGGGTGTGGATGTGCTCGCGCGGAGCGGGGGGAGACAGCGGCATGGCGGCGCGCCTCTGATTTGAAGATGATGTCAGCGATGCGCCGGAGCCGGCGCATTCCGGCCGCGCGCGGCGGCCTCGGCGAGGAATGTATCGAGCGCCTGCGGCGTGATGTCGCGGCAGATGAAGGCGTCGCCGATGTCCCGCGCCAGAATGAGCGTGATTCGCCCGTCCTTGACCTTCTTGTCCTTCTGCATGTGCGCCAGCAGCGCCGCCGCGGGTGCACCGCCAGCCGCCTGCGCGATCTCGCCGGGCAGCCCCATGGCGGCGAGATGCCGGCGCACGCGCGCCGCGGTATCGGCCGGGCAGAGGCCGAGCCGCGCCGAGAGATCGAAGGCGAGCTGCATGCCGAGCGCCACCGCCTCGCCATGGAGCAGCCGGTCGCTGAAGCCGCCCGCCACTTCGAGCGCGTGGCCGAAGGTATGGCCGAAATTGAGCAGCGCACGCTCGCCGTCCTCGCGTTCGTCGGCCGCGACCAGCGCCGCCTTGGCGGCGCAACTGCGCATCACCGCCTCCTGCCGCGACGCCGCGTCGCCGGCGAGCAGCGCCGCGCCATGCGCCTCGAGCCACTCATAGAAGCCGCGATCGCGGATGAGACCGTATTTCACCACCTCGGCATAGCCGGACAGCAGCTCCCGCCGCGGCAATGTCGCGAGCGCGTCGATATCGGCGAGCACCAGCAGCGGCTGATGGAAGGCGCCGACTAGGTTCTTGCCTTGCGGCGTGTCGATCGCGGTCTTGCCGCCGACCGAGCTGTCGACCTGAGCGAGCAGCGTCGTCGGCACCTGCACGTAGTCGATGCCACGCAGCAAGGTCGCTGCGGCGAAGCCGGCGAGATCGCCGATGACGCCGCCGCCGAGCGCGATGACCAGGTCGCGCCGCTCGATGCCGGCGGCGAGCAGGCCGTCGCAGGTGTCGGCGAGATAACGATAGCTC
>DASVOY010000803.1:0-10877 GCA_036383115.1 Allostellaceae bacterium | reverse complement strand
ATGGTGGCCGCCGCGGCGATGTCGGCGCCGACCAGCAGGGTGCCGGTGGTCTCCACCGTCACCTGCACGATGATCGGCAGCTTGCGGTTCGCCTCGCGCATCGCCCGCTTGGCGCCGTTGACCGCCGCCTTGATCTGCAGCGGGTCCTGGCAGGTCTCGATCAGGATCGCATCGACGCCGCCGGCGATGAGGCCGCAGCATTGCACCGTGAGCGCGTCCTCGAGCCGCTGGTAATCGACATGGCCGAGCGAGGGCAGCCGCGTTCCCGGCCCGAGCGAGCCGATGACGAAGCGCGGCCTGCCGTCGCCCTTGACGGCATCGATCGCCTCGCGCGCCAGCTCGCCGGCGCGCTGGTTGAGGGCGAAGGCCTTGTCGGATATGCCGAACTCGCCGAGGGTGATCGGCGAGCCGCCGAAGCTGTTGGTCTGCACCGCGTCAGCGCCGGCGCGCAGATAGCCCAGATGGATCTCGCGCACGAGGTCGGGCCGGCTCTCGCACAGGATCTCGGTGCAGTTCTCATGGCCGAGATAGTCGCGCTCGACGTCGAGCGTGCGCGCCTGCATCTGCGTGCCCATGGCGCCGTCGCACAAGAGGACCCGGTCGGCGAGGTAATCGAGGATATGCGGCATGTTCTCGCTCTAATTCGTGACGTGCGTCGCCGAGACGCTCCCGCGCACCCCGATCATGTGGCAGATGGCGACGATGAGGTCGGCGCGGTTGAGCGTGTAGAAGTGAAACTCGTTCACCCCGGCGGCCTGCAGCAGGCGGCATTGCTCGGCGGCGATCGACGCCGCGACGAGGCGGCGCGTGTCGGGGTCGTTATCGAGCCCCTCGAAGAGCCCGGCCATCCAGCCCGGCACGGCGGTACCGCAGCTCGCGGCGAATTTCCTGACCTGGGCGAAATTGGTGACGGGCAGGATGCCCGGCACGATCGGCACGGCGATGCCGCAGGCGTCGGCGCGGTCGACGAAGCGCAGATAGGCCTCGACCTCGAAGAAGAACTGGGTGATGGCGCGGGTGGCGCCGGCATCGACCTTGCGCTTGAGATTGTCGAGATCGTCCTCGGCGCTCTTCGCCTCCGGATGGGTCTCGGGGTAGGCGGCGACGCTCAGCTCGAAATCGGCGATGCGCCGCAACCCCGCCACCAGATCGGCGGCAAAGGCGTAGCCGCCGGGATGCGCGCAATAGGCCTGGCCGGGCGCGCCGTCGCCGCGCAGCGCCACGAGATGGCGGATGCCGGCGTCCCAGTAGCGCTGTGCCACCGCGTCGATCTCGGCGCAGACGGCGCCGACGCAGGTGAGATGCGCCGCCGGCTCGAGCCGCGTCTCCTGGCGGATGCGCAGTACGGTCGCGTGGGTGCGCTCGCGCGTCGAGCCGCCGGCGCCGTAGGTCACGGAGACGAAGCGCGGGCCGAGCGGCTCCAGCCGCTTCACCGTCTGCCACAGCTTCTCTTCCATCTCCGGCGTCTTCGGCGGGAAGAACTCGAACGACACCAGCGGCGGGCGCGTCCCGGCGCCGAGCGGCTCGGCGGCGAGGAGCGCGGCGCGGCGGCCGGTCGCGAGGGGCGAGCGCATCAGGATGCCTCCGCCAGCGCGGCTGCGCGGTTGTTGCTGTCGGCCTGGACGCGGCGCAGCGCCGGCCAGAGCGAGACGGTGAGCGGATCGCCCGGGAGGTGCCGCACCGCTTCGGGCTCGAGGCCCGCTGCGCGGCACCAGCCGGTGATCTCCGCATCGGCGAAGCCCAGCCGGCGATGGGCATGCTCGCTGCGCAGGAACTCGAGCTCATGCGGCGCGAAATCGACGATCACGAGGCGCCCGCCGGGACGCAGCACGCGCCCCGCCTCGGCGATGACCTGGTCCGGCCGCTCGGCATAATGCAGCACCTGGTGGATGACGACCGCGTCGAAAGAGCCGCCGGGAAGCGGCAACTGATACATGTCGGCCTGACGGATCGAGCAATTGCGCAAATTGGCGCGCTCGAGATTGACGCGCGCCACGGCCAGCATCTCGCGCGAGAGATCGATGCCCACGGCGCGCTCGACGCGCGGCCCGAAGATCTCGAGGATGCGCCCGGTGCCCGTGCCGATGTCGAGCAGATCATGGACTCCCTGCAGCGGCAGCAGCTTCTGCAGCGCCGCCTCGACCTCGCCCTCCGCGACATAGAGCGAGCGGATGCGGTCCCACTGCGCCGCATTGGCGCGGAAATAGGCGGTGGCCTGCTCGGCGCGCTGGTGCTGGATCGCGGCGAGCCGCTCGCGGTCGAGGGCCAGCATCGCGTCGTCGCTAGGCACGAGGTCGACGAGTATCCGTGCCAGCCCGCCGGCACGGCCGCGCTCGGCCAAGCGGTAGAACACCCAGCTGCCCTCGCGGAAGCGGTCGAGCAGCCCGGCATCGCACAGCAGCTTCAGATGGCGCGACACCCGCGGCTGGCTCTGGCCGAGGATCTCCGTCAGCTCGCTCACCGTCAGCTCCCCCAAGGCGCACAGAGCCAGCAGTCGCAACCGCGTCGGCTCCGCCGCCGCCCGCAAGCCCGCGAGAACCGGGTTCAAAAAGCCCTCCTCTAAACCTTGCTGATATAAACATATCTTTATGTCTACCGCAAGCCATATCACTGGTCAGTTTTCCAGCCCGTCCATCCCCCAGGTGATTGGCCGCATGGAAAGGCCGGGCCTCGCTGGCCGTTGTCTGGGTGGAGGCCGTCGCCATGTACGTATTCCGCCCATTTTGCCCTTCCGCGGCGCCGCGAGGCGCCAGCGGATCCGCTGGCGTTTTCCGGGCTGCCATGGTAGCGAGGGATCGCTTTGTACAATCTTGTCCGGGACGGTGCGCCGCGCCTATTGTTGGCCATAGGGTCCCGACCAGAAGAGGTCGCACGCGAACCACGGTCATCTCCGCCCCGCCGCCTCGCCTCCTCCGTCCGGAGAGGCCGAGACATTGTCCCCCGATCCCTGCAATCGCCGATGCCGGTACGGCGTTGGTCCCATTGAAGGCATGACCCGAATGTCCCTGCGCCGCTCCCTCACCTTGGTGCTCCTCGTCGCTTCGCTCGGCATCGCTTCGGCGACGCTGCGGGCCGCGCCGGCGAGCGATGCCATCGCCTTCGTCAAGAATCTGGTCGGCCACGCGATGCAATCGCTCAACGACCAGAAGCTCTCGGACGACCAGCGCGAGAAGCAGTTCCGCACCATGCTCCACAGCGATTTCGACATGCCACGGATCTCACGCTTCGTCGTCGGGCGGTACTGGACGACGGCCAGCGAGCAGGACAAGCAGAATTTCCAGAGGCTGTTCGAGGATTACGTCGTCCGCGCCTATGCCGAGCGCTTCAGCCAGTACAATGGCGAGCAGGTCAAGGTCACCGGCTCGCGGCCGGAGAGCGAGACCGTTATCCTCGTCACCAGCCAGGTGCTGCGGCCGAACGGCGCGCCGCCGGCCAAGGTCGACTGGCGCGTGCGCAAGCAGGACAACGACTTCAAGATCGTCGACATCGACGTCGAGGGCGTGAGCATGCTGCTCACCCAGCGCGAGGAATTCACGTCCGTCATCCAGCGCAGCGGCGGCAGCGTTGCCGGCCTCAACAAGACCCTCGAGGACCGGCTCGCCAGCGGCGACACCAGCCTCGCGGCGACGCCCCTGCCGCAACAAGGAAAGCAGTAGCGCGCTCAGGCCCGCGTCAGCGGCTTGTAGCGGATGCGGTGCGGCTGGTCGGCCTCCGCGCCGAGGCGGCGCTTGCGGTCGGCCTCGTAATCGGCGTAGTTGCCTTCGAACCACACCGCCTGGCTGTCGCCCTCGAAGGAGAGGATGTGCGTGGCGATGCGGTCAAGGAACCAGCGGTCGTGGGTGATGATCACGGCGCAGCCCGGGAACTCGATGAGCGCCTCCTCGAGCGCGCGCAGCGTATCAACGTCGAGGTCGTTGGTCGGCTCGTCCAGTAGAATCACGTTGGCGCCGGCCTTGAGCATCTTGGCGAGGTGCACGCGGTTGCGCTCGCCGCCCGAGAGCTGCCCGACCTTCTTCTGCTGGTCGGTGCCGCGGAAATTGAACAGCGAGCAATAGGCGCGGCTGGGCATCTTGCGCCGCCCGAGATCGATCTCATCATTGCCGCCGGAAATCTCCTGCCACACGGTCTTGTCTGGAGCGAGCGTGTCGCGCGATTGGTCGACATATCCCAACTTCACCGTCTCGCCGACGCGGAAGCTGCCCTGGTCCGGCTTTTCTTGGCCAATGATCATGCGGAAGAGCGTGGTCTTGCCGGCGCCGTTGGGGCCGATGATGCCGATGATGCCGCCGGGCGGCAGGCGGAATGACATATCTTCTATGAGGAGCCGATCGCCGTACGCCTTCGCGACGTGTTCCGCCTCGATGACGAGGTCGCCCAGCCGCGGCCCCGGCGGCAGCACGATCTGCGCCGTCTCGGGCGCCTTCTCGCGGCTGGCGGCGACGAGGCTCTCATAGGCCGAGACGCGTGCCTTGCTCTTGGCTTGGCGCGCGCGCGGGCTCTGGCGCACCCATTCGAGCTCGCGCTCCAGCGTGCGCTGGCGTGCCGCCTCCTGCTTGCCCTCCTGCTCGAGCCGCTTCTGCTTCTGCTCGAGCCAGCCGGAGTAATTGCCCTCGTAGGGGATGCCGCGGCCACGGTCGAGCTCGAGGATCCAGCCGGCGACGTCGTCGAGGAAGTAGCGGTCATGGGTCACGGTGACGACGGTGCCGGGATACTCGGCGAGGAAGCGCTGCAGCCAGGCGACGGACTCGGCGTCGAGATGGTTGGTCGGTTCGTCGAGGAGCAGCAGGTCGGGCTTCTGCAGCAGCAGCCGGCACAGCGCCACGCGGCGGCGCTCGCCGCCCGAGAGCTTGCTGACATCGGCATCGCCGGGCGGGCAGCGCAGCGCGTCCATGGCGATCTCAATGGTCCGGTCGAGCTCCCACCCATTGACCGCGTCGATTTTCTCCTGGAGCTCGCCCTGTTCGGCGATGAGCGCGTTCATCTCGTCCTCGGAGAGCTCCTCGGCGAAGCGCGCGCTCACCGCCTCGAAACGGTCGAGCAGCGCCTTGATCTCGCCGAGCCCCTCCTTGACGTTGCCGGCCACGTCCTTGGTCGGATCGAGCTGCGGTTCCTGCGCCAGATAGCCGACCTTGACGCCTTCCGCCGACCAAGCCTCGCCGGTGAAATCCTCGTCGATGCCCGCCATGATGCGCAGCAGCGTCGACTTGCCGGCGCCGTTCAAGCCCAGCACACCAATCTTGGCGCCGGGCAGGAAGGAGAGCCAGATATCCTTCAGCACCTCGCGCCCGCCCGGATAGGTCTTCGAGAGACCTTTCATCACGTAGATATACTGGTAGGCGGGCATCGCGATCTCCGGTCGGGACTGATGGGGGGATGACCGGGGTTCTAGCGCAGGCCGGCGCGCAGGCGCAATGTCATCGAGCGGTCGGAGCGGCTCGAGCAGTCATCGCCGCGGCGCTCGTCTCATGCTCACGGGCCGCACCCGCCAGTATGCCGATCACCTGATCGACGGCGTGCGCCATATTATCTGGCTGCCCGCGGTGGCGTTCTGGTTTCCGGCAGGATGCAGGACGAGGAGGTCACGGGCCCGACACGATCGAGCTGACCGCCGACGGATACCGTTTCGCGCGCTTGGCGCACAACCTCCTCGATCACCCGCTCTCGCCCTTGAAAGCACGGCGCGCTCCCCGAAGAAAATCTTTCGAAGTTGACGCGCGTCAAGGCGGCCAAGGCCCGACCGGCTAGATTGTCGGCAGCTGCTCGGCTGCCTGATGCGTCGGGGCGGAGCATGTCGCGCGGTCGAGACAACGTAGCGAGCGGACGCGCAGAGGTGACGACATGAGGCCGGACGAAGACATCAAGCGGGATGTGGAGGAGGAGCTTCGCTCGGACCCGGATATTGATCCCACCGACATCGGGGTCGCGGTCAAGAGCGGCGTGGTCACGCTCACCGGCTTCGTCCGGAGCTATTCGCAAAAGTTCGAAGCCGAAGAGGCGGTGAAGCGCATCGTCGGCGTGGTCGGCGTGGCCAACGACCTCGAGGTTCGGCTGCCCGCGATCGACGAGCGCCCCGATCCCGACATCGCGCGCGACGCGGTCGAGGTTATCAAGGCTCAATTGCCGGACGCCTGGGAGAACATCACCGTCGTGGTCAAGAACGGCTGGGTCTCGCTCGAAGGCGAGGTCGAGCGGAACTCGCAGCGCGAGGCGGCAGAGCGAGCGGTCCGGTGGGTCAAAGGGGTGAAGGGCGTCAGCAATCTGATCGAAGTCAGGCCGCGGGTCCTGGCGGAGGAGGCGGAGATCAAGCGCCGGATCGAGGAGGCGTTCCGCCGCAGCGCGGAGGTTGATGCCAACCGCATCACCGTCGAGGCGCATGGCGGCGAGGTCGTGCTCCGCGGCACGGTGCGCTCCTGGGCCGAGCGTCAGGAGGCCGAGCGCGCGGCCTGGACGGCTCCCGGCATCACCAAGGTCGTCAACGAGCTCACCGTAAGCCCCTGAGCGCGGTCGCCGCCCTAAGGGGACAGTGCGCCGAGCGTCGCGCCGGCTTCAGGGGGGCTGCGCCTCGGCCGAACCAATCCCTTACCGATGGTGACCCCATGACCCCTCGACTTCTCACCGGTATCCCGGACCCGCAGGCGCAGCGCCACGGCATCGATCCGAGGCGCCCGCTCCTGGCCGCCGTCATCGGCACGGCCGTGGCCCTCGCCGCGGCGATCGGCCCTGTCCAAGCGCAAACCACGGACCAGCAGGCGAGGCAGACCGGGGAGCCCAGCGTCACCCGGCAGGTGCAGACGCAAATATCCATTCCATTGCCGAGCCTGTCGCCGCTCGTCGAGGCCGTGAACCCCGCCGTCGCCAATGTCTCCGTCGTCATGAATGAGCAGGACATTGCCCAGGCCCAAAGCGACGGTGAGCCGGGCGGCTCCCCCTTCCCGCGCTCTCCCTTCGAAGATTTCCTGCGCCGGTTCTTCGAGGCGCCGGGCGCGCGGCGCGCTCCGGGCAATCAGAGCCCGCGTCCGCAGCCGCGCCCGGGCCAGGCGGTGGCGCTCGGCTCGGGCTTCATCATCGATGCGGATGGCGACGTCGTGACCAACAACCACGTCGTCGGCACGAGCGACAACGTCACGGTCGTCCTCCCGGACAGCAGCAAACACCGGGCCCGGATTGTTGGCCGCGACGAGCAGACCGACATCGCCCTGCTGAAGATCGACAGCAACCGGCCGATCCCGCATGTCGACTGGGGCGACAGCGATGCCGCCAAGGTCGGTGATTGGGTCGTCGCCGTCGGCAATCCCTTCGGGCTCGGCGGCACGGTGACGGCGGGGATCATCTCGGCGCGCGGCCGCAACATCCAGGCCGGCCCTTACGACGATTTCCTCCAGATCGATGCGCCGATCAACCGCGGCAATTCGGGCGGTCCGACCTTCAACCTCCACGGCCAGGTGATCGGCATCAATACGGCGATCTACTCCCCCTCGGGCGGCAGCGTCGGCATCGGCTTCGCCGTGCCGTCGAGCCTCGCCAAGGACGTCGTGGCGCAGCTCAAGGACCACGGCTATGTCAGCCGCGGCTGGCTCGGCGTGCAGGTCCAGAGCATCACGCCCGAGATCGCCAGGAGCCTCGGCCTCGACCCCAACAACCCCAAGGGCGCCCTCGTCGCCCATGTGGAGCCCGGCAGCCCCGCGGCCAAGGCAGGTCTCAAGGAAGGCGACGTGATCGTCCGCTTCAACGACAAGGAGATCAACGAACTGCACGATCTGCCGCGCCTTGTCGCGGAGACGCCGCCTGGCCAGCAGGTCCAGCTCGCGGTGCTGCGCAAAGGCAAGCAGCAGCAGATCGCGGCGACCGTGGGCGATTCGAGGGACCAGTCGAGGGCCGGCTCGACGGGCGGCGGGCGCGGAGACCAGCTGCGGCCGCGGCGGTCCAGTGCGCTCGGCCTCGAGCTTTCGCCGCTGAGCGACGAGACGCGCGATCAGATGGGCGTGCCGGCGGATGTGACCGGGGTCGTCGTCATCGATGTCGCGCCCGACAGCGCCGCTGCCGGATTGGTCCAGCCCGGTGACGTGATCATCTCGATCAACCAGCAGCCGGTGACCGATCCCGGCGATGCCGCGGACCGGCTCAACGACGCGGCGGCCAACAAGCAGGGGCTCCTGCTCTTGAACCATGAGGGGGCCAATCGTTTCGTCGGCCTGCCGCTGTGAAAAGGCCGGGCTGAGATGCGCGTGGCGACGGATGCCTCAGCCATGGCGGGCTCTTGTGCTGCTGGGCATGGTTGCGCTGCCGGGGTGCTGGCAGTCGCCCCGGGGCGTCGGCGAGCCGCCCGCCGTGATCGAGCTGCTCTGGGATCGGTCGACCGAGCCGCCGCTCGTCGTCAACAGCCCGCCGGACTCGATCAGGGTTCGGTGGACGCCCTCGGCGAGCACCGATGTCGACGTCATGGACATCGTCGATCAGCATTGTCGCGCCTGGAACAGGCGCGCGGAGAAGGTCAGTGAACAAGCGAGCGGCGACACGCGATTCGCCGAGTTCGTCTGCAAAGGGTAGCGGGAGCGAAGAGCCGCGCGAGCGCAATGCCCTATCGATCAAGGACATTCTTATCCATGTCGACACCTCGCCGGCGTATAGCCGCCGCCTGCGGCTCGCCATCGCTCTCGCGCAGCGCTGCGATGCCGCGCTGATCGGCGCCTATGTACTGCCGTCGCCCGACGTCATGACACTGGCCAGCGATGGCACCACCACGGCGGCGCTCGCCGCCTACCTGGCAAGCCTGGAGCAGGAAGCCACCGCTGCCGAGGATCGCTTCAGGGCCATGCTGTCGAACGAAGGGCTGCGCGGCGAATGGCGCAAGGGGAGAGGCTCGGTCGCCGCCTGCCTGGCGGACTGGGCTCGCGCCGCCGACCTCGTCGTGCTCGGGCAGGAAGATCCCGATCTCGCCCTGGCGCTGGACGCGCCGGAGGATGTGATCCTGGGCTGCGGCCGGCCCGTGCTGGTGGTGCCCTATGCCGGGGAGTTCGACCGCGTCGGCGAGCAGGCGCTCGTCGGCTGGAACGGCAGCCCCGAGGCGACGCGCGCCGTTCACGATGCGCTGCCGCTCCTGGCGATGTCGAAGGCGACGACGATCCTCTCGGTCGATCCCGACGAGGACGAGGCGGAGCGGAGCGAAGAGCTGGTGCGCCATCTGGCCCGACACGGGCTGCGGGCCGCGGCAGAAACACAGGAGAGCCGGGAGCGTGCCGTCGCCGACGTGTTGATGTCAGAGGCAGGCGCGCTCGGCTGCGATCTCATCGTCATGGGCGCTTATGGCCATTCCCGCCTGCACGAGACGATCCTGGGCGGGGTGACGCGCGACATGCTGCGCCGCATGACCCTCCCCGTGCTCATGGCGCATTGAGGGCGGCGGGCGCCACGCCAGAGCTACAGGCGTGCGTTCCGCGAATCCGCTCGGGGACGACCCGCTGGAGCGCCGGCGGCTGCGCCGTTCGGCGGAAAACCGCGCCTGGCGCGCGGCCGCCAGGACCGGTCGATGCGGAATGTTTCACGTGAAACCTACATTTGTGCGCCCGAGTGCTCTATCGAGCGGGTCATGTGGATGACGTTCTGCATCAGTCGGCGCGATACAAAGAGCGCGCCGGCGCATCACTGTGGGCCAGCCGAGAATCGTCCCGCGGCGACCGCGGCGGCGGGCTGGTTGAACGGACCGCGCTAGAAATCGCCGGCCTCCTCCAGCGCCGCGCGGTCGTTGATCTTGACACGGCGGGTCTTGGCGAGGGTGATCGCGCCACTGTGCTTGAGGTCCGTCAGAGCGCGGCTCACCGTCTCGACCGAGAGCGCGAGGTAATCGGCGATGTCGTAGCGCGACATCGGCAGCGTAACCACCTCGGCTGTGCCTTCGGGCAGGCGCTCGGCCATCTCGACGAGGAACGAGCCGACCTTCTCCACCGCGGTGGTGCGACCGAGGATGAGGATCCGCGCCTGCAGGCGGGACATGGCCTCGAACGCCACCTCGCGCAGCATGCGCGCGAGCTCGGGATCGGTGTCGGCGACCATCTCCAGCCGCCGGCGCGGATAGCGCGCAACGATGGTGCCTTCGAGGACCGCCTCGACGGCGAAGACGTGATGGTCGCGCGCGGTGAAGCCGAAGAAGTCGCCCGGCAGCAGGAAATCGACGATTTGCCGCCGGCCGCCGGGCGCGAGCGCGTATTTCCGCGCCAGGCCTGACATCATGCAGTACCACTGCTCGGCCGGCTGATCGGGGCCGTAGATCTCCTGCCCTCGGTGACATGACGTCATCACGGCAAGGGACCTCAGGTGGCGCGGCGACTTCCGAGGGCGATCGGGTTTCAGGCAGAGCGACGGGCCCGGCATGGGTTGACCTTGGGGATGATCGGCAAACGGCATCAAAAGCTGCCGTACTTGCCTGATAACGGCGCAACCTTCGGCGTCGCCGAATTATCTCGCCCCAGTGGCGGCGCCCGCAACGGTCGCGGCCTTGGGTTTCGCGGCTCGCCCACGGGGGCGAGCGGTTCGCCACGATCGACTTTTCGCGAAGATGTCGTTCGCGCCGCAGGTCACGCGCCAGGACGTCGCTATGCGGCAGCCGGTCCACGGCGCGCATGTCCGGCGCGTCGAACGGAGCGGCCTGCCGGTTTTCCCGCCGCGTCCTCCCGATCAGTCGCCTGAAGCGCCCTTAGAAGTCCATGCCGCCGCCCGGGGGCATGGCGGGCGCGGGCTCCTTCTTCTCCGGCCTCTCGGCGACCATCGCCTCGGTGGTGACGAGGAGGCCGGCGACGGAGGCGGCATCCTGCAGCGCCGTGCGGACCACCTTGGTCGGATCGATGATCCCGGCCTTGATCATGTCCTTGAACTCGCCGGCC
>DASVOY010000802.1:0-4264 GCA_036383115.1 Allostellaceae bacterium | reverse complement strand
TCGAGCCGGTCGGCGCAGGATTTCGCCGCGGCGGCCCAGCTCTCCGCCTGCGCATGGGCGGCGGCAAAGCGCAGGACCGGGGCGCCGGTCACCCTTGCGCTCCCTTGCCCGCCAGCAGCCGCGCGACATAGGGCTGGATCCGCTCGGCGATGATCTCGACGCCGCGGGCATTGGGGTGCAGCCCGTCGCCCTGGTTGAGTGCGGGGTCCATGGCAACGCCGTCGAGGAAGAAGGGGTAGAGCGGCACATGGTACTTTTCGGCGAGCTTCGGATAGACCGCATCGAATTCCGCCTGATAGCGGCTGCCCCAATTGGGCGGCGCGCGCATGCCCAGCAGCATCACCTTGGCGCCGGCGGCACTGAGCCGGGCCAGGATCTTGTCGAGATTGGCGTAGGTGACGCGGGGATCGATACCGCGCAGCGCGTCGTTGGCGCCGAGCTCGACGAGCACGATGTCGGGATGATCGGCCATTGCCCAGTCGAGCCGGGCGAGGCCGCCGGCGCTGGTGTCGCCGGAGACGCCGCCATTCACCACCTCCGCAGCGATGCCCGCTGCGGCGAGCCGCGCCTGGAGCCGCACCGGGAACGCTTGCTCCGGCGAGAGACCCAAGCCGGCGGTGAGGCTGTCACCCAGGGCGAGGATGCGCGGCCCGGCCGTGGCTCCGGCAGCAGCGTTAAGCACCGTTAACGCGGTCAGTACCGCAATCGCGGCATGTGCGCGCAACCTACGCGCGATGTTGACAAGCGCGGTCGCATCGCCATATCGGCGGAGGGCGCACTGCCGGGCGAGGGCGCATCCGGATCGTTCCCGCTCGACAAGAGGTGACATGCAGGTGCCGCTCCGTTCCGACGATCCGATGATCCTGCTCGACGATGTGCGCCTAACACTGACGAGCGCCGCCGGTCCCGTCAACGTCCTGCGCGGCGTCTCGCTCAGTGTCGCGGCGGGCGAGGCGGTGAGCCTGGTCGGCCCGTCCGGGTCGGGCAAATCCACCTTGATGATGGTGACGGGCGGCCTCGAGCGGCCCAGTGCCGGACGCGTCGCGGTAGCGGGCGTCGATCTCGCCACGCTCGGCGAGGACGGGCTCGCCCGCTTCCGCCGCGACACCATCGGCATCGTCTTCCAGGCCTTTCATCTCGTCCCTACCATGACCGCGCTCGAGAACGTCGCCATCCCGCTCGAGCTCGCCGGACGGCGCAATGCCTTCGACGCGGCGCGCGCCGGGTTGGCCGCAGTCGGGCTCGGCGAGCGCGTGCTCCACTATCCGGGCCAGCTCTCCGGCGGCGAGCAGCAGCGTGTCGCCTTGGCGCGCGCTTTCGCCGCCGAGCCCAAGCTGCTGCTGGCGGACGAGCCGACCGGCAATCTCGACACCGCGACGGGGCGGCTCGTCGTCGACCTGCTGTTCGACCTCTCCGCCCGGCACCGCACCACGCTCTTGCTCATCACTCATGACCGCGACCTGGCGCGGCGCTGCAACCGGATCGTCCACATGGCGGACGGGCGCATCGTGGACGATCCCGAGCAGACCGGGACGGTGGCGGGGGCCGTCGCCGTGCGGCGCGCACTGACATGATGACGCTCGCCTGGCGGCTGGCGCGGCGCGAGTTGCGCGGCGGCTTGCGCGGCTTTCGCGTCTTTCTTGCCTGCCTCGCGCTCGGCGTCGCGGTCATTGCCGGCGTCGGCTCGCTCTCGGCGGCGGTCAATGCCGGCCTCGTCGCCGACGCCCGCGCCATGCTCGGCGGCGATGTCGAGCTTCATCTCGTGCATCGCGCGGCGACGCCCCAGCAGCGGGCTTATCTCGCGCGGAGCGCTGACGTCTCCGAAGTCGTCCATCTGCGCGCGATGGCGCGCACACCCGATGGCGACGAGCGCAGCCTGATCGAGCTCAAGGCCGTCGATGGCACCTATCCGCTCTACGGCAAAGTCGAGCTCGATCCGGCACAGCCGCTTGCCGCTGCGCTGGCGCAACGCGACGGCATCTGGGGCGCAGCCGTGGCGCCCGGCCTGCTCACGCGTCTGAAGCTCCACGTCGGCGACACCATTCGCGTCGGCGACGGCAGCTTCGTGGTGCGCGCCGTCATCACGCATGAGCCTGACGCCGCGACGAGCGGCTTCGAGTTCGGCCCGCGTGTCATGGTGGCGACGCCGGCTCTTGCCGAGACCGGCCTGCTCGCGCCCGGCGCGCTCGTCGGCTACGGCTACCGGCTGCGGCTCATGCCCGGCACGAACGTTTCCCTATGGGTGGCCGGCGTCAAATCCGCCTTTCCCGACGCCGGCTGGCGCATCCGCGAATTCGGCAATGCCGCGCCGAGCCTGCAGCGCCTCATCGACCGCGTGACGGTCTTCATGACGCTGGTCGGGCTGACCGCGCTGCTCGTCGGCGGCGTCGGCGTCGGCAATGCCGTGCGCGGATATCTCGGCGGCAAGACGGAGACCATCGCGACGCTCAAATGCCTCGGCGCCTCCGGGCGACTCATTTTCGCCGCCTACCTCACGCAGATCCTGATACTGGCGCTGGCCGGCATCGGCGTCGGCCTGTTTCTGGGCGCGATCACGCCCTTCCTCGCGACGCCGCTGCTCTCGTCGTTTCCCGTCGCGGTGCGGCTCAGCCTCTATCCGCTGCCGCTGCTGCTCGCGGCGGTGTTCGGCCTCCTTACCACCCTCACCTTTGCGCTCTGGCCGCTTGCCGCGGCCCGCGAGGTGCCGGCGGGCAGCCTGTTCCGCGACCTCGTCGATCCCGCGCCGCGGCGGCCACGCCTCGCCTATATCCTCGCCACCGTCGCGGCAGGGTTGGCGCTCGCCGGGCTCGGCGTTGTCACCGCCAGCGACCGCCTCACCGCCGCCTGGTTCATCGCCGGCGCGGCGGGCGCGCTCGTGGCCTTTCACCTCGTCGCCGCAGGCATCGTGCACGCGGCGCGCGGTGCCGGAAGACCGCGCTCGCCGCGGCTGCGCCTGGCGCTCGCCAATCTCTATCGCCCGGGCGCGCCCACCGCGGGGATCGTCGCGTCGCTCGGGCTCGGCCTCACCGTGCTGGTGGCGATCGCGCTGGTCGAAGGCAATATCGAGAGCACCATCGACGAGCGCCTGCCCGAGCAGGCGCCATCCTTCTTCTTCATCGATATCCAGCCCGACCAGGTCGACGCGTTCGACAAGCTCGTCGAGGGCACGCCGGGCGTCAGCCAGTTCGCGCGCGTGGCGAGCTTGCGCGGCCGCATCACCAAGATCGGCGGCGTGCCGGTGGAGCAGGCCGTGGTGGCGCCCGAGGCGCAATGGACGACCCAGAGCGAGCGCGGCCTGACCTACGCCGCGACGCCGCCCAAAGGCTCGCGCATCGTCGCCGGCCAGTGGTGGCCGCGCGACTATCGCGGCCCGCCGCTCGTCTCGATGGATGCTGAGATCGCGCGCGGCATGCGCCTCAAGCTCGGCGACACCATCACCGTCAACGTGCTCGGGCGCGAGGTCACCGCCACCATCGCCAATCTGCGCGAGATCGACTGGACCACGCTCGGCATCAATTTCGTCCTCGTCTTCTCGCCGGGCATGCTCGAAGGCGCGCCGCAGACGCATATCGCCACGGCGCGCACCCCGCCCGAGGCGGAGGCCGCGCTCGAGCGCGCCGTCACCGATCGCTTCCCCACTGTCTCGGCCATCGCGGTCAAGGACGCACTCGCCGCGGTGAGCCAGATCGTCGCCGCCATCGCCACGGCGCTGCGCGCCACGGCCGCCATCACGCTCGCCGCCGGCACGCTGGTGCTGGCCGGCGCGGTGGCGGCGGGACACCGCCGCCGCGTCTACGAGGCCGTGGTGCTGAAGGTGCTGGGCGCGACGCGGGGCGACGTGACGCGCGCCTTCCTCATCGAGTACGGCATTTTGGGCTTGACCACGGCGGCGATCGCGGCCTGCCTCGGCACGCTCGCCGCCTATCTCGTGCTGACCCGGGTCATGCACCAGGAGTGGAGCTTCATGCCGGCCGCGGTTGTCTCCACGGCGCTCATCGCCACTGCACTGACGCTGGGAATCGGCTATGCTGGCACGTGGCGGGCGTTGGGCGCCGAGGCGGCACCCTTCCTCCGCAACGAGTGAGGGTCGCCATGCCTGTCCTTCTCGTCCTCGCCACCTTCCTCCTGCTCGCCGCCCCGGCCCGGGCCGAGGCGCCGCAGCCGGTGCCGCCGCATCAGACCGAGGAGTGGCAGCAGGCCGAGAAATACGCGCGCGAGGCGCTCGAGAACATGGTCCGCTCGCTCGACTCGATGCTGCAGGCGA
>DASVOY010000801.1:0-8052 GCA_036383115.1 Allostellaceae bacterium | reverse complement strand
CTGCGCCTTGAGGGCGTCGGCCACCTCGTCCGCCACGAGCTGGGCCGTGCCGGTCATGGTGCCGACCAGGATTGTCAGCGCTTCCGCCACGGGCCCTCCTCGCGCCTCTCTCGGGACTCGACGGCCCCGGCGCCCGGGACTATAGTGCATGCGGCCATTTTGGCAAGCATTATAGTACATGTCATTCGCCGCCGGCGCACCGGGCGGGGGAGCAAGCGATGGCAGCACGAGCAAGGGCGCCGGCCACGGACCGGCAGGCGGCGGCGAACGGCGAGGCCGCGTATCTCCGCACGCTGGGCGAGCGCATCCGCGAGGCGCGCGCCCGGCGCGGCATGACGCGCAAGATCCTGGCGCGGGATTCCAAGGTGTCGGAGCGCTACCTGGCCCAGCTCGAGGCGGGGCAGGGCAACATATCGATCGCGCTGCTGCGCCAGGTCGCCCATGCCATGGGCCTGCCGCTCGGCGACCTCGTGCGCGAGGAGCCGGATCGCCCGGTCGAGCTCACGCTCCTCGTCCAGACGCTGGCGCGGCTCGGCCCCAAGGATCTCAAGGAGGCGCGCAAGCTGCTGTCGGACGCCTTCGGCACCGCGGTCGAGAGCGAGCGCCGCCACCGCATCGCGCTGATCGGCCTGCGCGGCGCCGGCAAGTCGACCCTGGGCGCGCTCCTCGCCCGGGATCTCGGCGTCCCCTTCATCGAGCTCGACCGCGAGATCGAGCGCGAGAGCGGCACCAGCCTGGGCGAGGTCTTCGACCTCTACGGTCAGTCGGCCTATCGCCGCTACGAGCGCCGCGCGCTCGAGACGGTGATCGAGCGCCACGACCGCGCCGTCATCGCCACGGGCGGCAGCATCGTCTCGGAGCCCGCCACCTTCGACCTGCTGCTCTCCGCCTGCTACACGGTCTGGCTCACCGCCGCGCCCGAGGAGCATATGAGCCGCGTCGTGGCGCAGGGCGATCACCGGCCGATGGCCGACAACGAGGCGGCGATGGAGGATCTCCGCCGCATCCTCGACGGCCGCCACGCGCTCTACAGCAAGGCCGATGCCAGGGTGGACACGGCGGGGAAGACGGTCGAGCAGAGCCTCAGGGACTTACGGGTGGCGGTCGCGGATTGACCGGGCGCCCGGGGGAGGCGGCCATGGCGATTGGAGGTCTAGACGGAACTTCCCGGCTCGCCTTTCTGGTCGGGGCCGGGCGCTGCCGGCGCTTCGCCTCTACGCACCTCGTCCTCGATCACCTGATGAGTGGCTTCGACCAGGCTGTCGCCGTCACGCGGATGGCGTGCCGCACCCGACGCCTTGGCACCCGGCCGTGCCGCCTTCCTCCGGGTCTCCCGTTTGGGCGCTCTCTGCCGTTCTTTCTTCTGCGTCATGAGCTTCCTCCCATGGGCACACCGACGGGGCGGCCATGCCAAAGAAACGCTTGCGCTCATCACAATGCTCATCGTCGGCGCCCGGACCGCCCGAAACGGTTAGAATCGATTTTCTTGCGGATTGACCTGCGCCGTGGGAGGCATCTGCGGGGAGATGGCGATGGCGGAGTGGATCGAGACCTTCAAGGGCGCGGTGCTGGCCTCCGAGTACGACGCCGAGGCCTACATGAACTCGCCGATGTACGTCTCGCGTTTCGACCAGGCGACGTGGTTCCTGCTGCACGCGATCGGCGTGACGCCCGCCGGCATCAGGAAGCAGAGGCTGCGCGTGGCGATCGTGCGGCAGA
Source organism: Allostellaceae bacterium (assembly GCA_036383115.1). Taxonomy (GTDB): domain Bacteria; phylum Pseudomonadota; class Alphaproteobacteria; order ATCC43930; family CGMCC-115725; genus DAHUYF01. The sequence goes on along the minus strand of DASVOY010000801.1, from coordinate 6,333 downwards.
ACTACCAGTTCCTCGGCGAGCTGCGCGGCGGCGAGCTGGTGACGATGCAGAGCGGCTTCATCGCCGTCGGCCAGAAATATCTCCGCTTCGTCCACCGCATGTTCGACGGCGTGACCGCGCGCCTGCTCGCGACGTGCGATTGCACCGCGGTGCTGGCGAGCCTCCGGACTGGGCGGAGTGTGAAGCTGCCGGCGGCGCTACAGAAGCGGGCCAAGGCGCATCTGGTGACGGTGAACAGCGAGGAGAGGGGCGGCGGCCGGCGCACTCGGGATGCGGGGCGGTAGCCGCCCGCCGGGCCGACGGCCGACGGAAGGTCTCCGCGATAGCTCACCGGGTCTGCGCGACAGCGTCCGACGTCATCAGCGGCAGCGCTGGTGGCCGCGGGGAGTCCCGCTCTTCGCCGTCATTTCTTATAGAGGCCGGGATCGCTCTCATACATCATCAGCGTCGTCGATGCGCGAAAACCCGCGGTCGTCCCCCGCTCCTTCTCGGCGACATCGCGCAGGACTGGCAGCGCACGCTCGGGCATGATCCGGAGCAGCCAGCATGCCGCAGCGTGGCGAATGCCGGGATCGGCGTCTTCGAGAAGCGGGGCGAGGTCCCGCCGGCGGCCGGACCCGATGGCGTCGAGCTGATCCGCGATCGCGTTTCTCTGGTCGACCGTCTCGTTCGAAGCATCTACGTCGCCGAGCTCTTCCTTGGCGATGTAGCTGTGCCTGGTCAATAAGGCGAAGGCGCGGACCAGTTCCGCCGCGCGCTCATCGTCATTGGTGGCTTGGCGAGCACGATCGAGCAAAGCCGCCACCGCGGCGCGCTGTTCGGAGAGGGCGGCGTCCACCTCCTTCTTGAGGCGAAGCATCTCCAGGATGACGTCAGCTTCCGCTTTCTGGTCCGGGGCGGCACGGAAGCGTTCAAACTGATCCTCGATCGCGAGCATCAGCTGTGCTATCCGCTCGTCGTCGTTCGCCGATCCCGCCATAATGAGGTGCCTCCCCGCGACTATCTTATGATGCCCAGATCGCGCATGATCTGGATGCCTCTTTCGCGCTGCACCTCGTAAGGTTGCGTTCGCAGCCATTCGCGCACGGTCATTCCCGTTTTGCCCTCCTCGTCGTACATCTTTGCCGTAATCGCTTCGTGCACTAGAGTGGGCATGCGGATCATGTTTTCGGTACTGTGGAGCTGTTCCGGCGGGATGTTTTCCTCGTTGCCGCCGCCCTGCTCGACGATGTGATGATACTGATACCCGCTGCCCGCCGGGCCGAAGCGCTTGACCGTGATATCCTTCGCGAAAGCTCGGGCAGAAGAAAACGTCTCGTATTCCGAGGTGACGCGCAGCTCGTCGAGGCTATATGGCGCATGCGCGACGAAGGCGAGTGCGGCAGCGGTCTCGGTTTCGAGCTGGTGAAGTTCAGCAGCGGTCCGAATGATGTCGGCCGCGATGAGCACGTCGTCGGCTTCGCCGACGCCCGGTATGGCATTGGTGACGGCCCGGGCCGCAATGCGAAGCGCCGCCAAGACCTTGATGCGTATCGCTTCCCTCGCTGCCCGCCGCGACACTTGCGCTTTGAGCCGAGCCTTCCGCTCGTCCGTCCCGCCGGCGGCGTCATCCTTCGGACGGAACTGGCCACCCTGGCTGTCCGGCGCGCCAGCCGGCCAACGCCGATGCTTGTTCTCGTCGAAATCGCCCTTCCACCAAGCGAGGCTCGAAGAGCCGGCAGCCGCTGGGCCGAAGCCAACAGCGACTACGGCGATCGGGCGGCTCTTCGGCGGACAATCTCGTGTCGCCAACTCGGCGGCGGCGGTCAGCAGTTCGTCGACGTTGCCCATGGCGGGCAGCCTCGCGATCGACTTCGCAAGGCGTCGCCCGTCGATTGCGACATCCGACACGCGTCCTGTTGGGGAGCGGAAGCGACCAAAGATGGCGAAGCTGCGATCGGCGACGCCCAGTGCGTTCATGTCACGCGGGACAAGCATCTTGGCCTCGGGATTCTGCCGCAGAGAGGCCCCTAAATAGAACATAAAGAGAACAATGTCAAAGGAATTCGCGCGATTGGCCAGTGCATCATACTGCTTGACCATACGTTAATATGCATTATTGTGCCTGTAAGACACCGGCGCGGGAGGCGGCGCGGATGATCACCTTCGACACCCACCCGGACCAGTACAAGCACTGGAAGCTGCAATTCGACGGGCCGATCGCGACGCTCGTGCTCGACGTGCTGGAAGAGGGCGGGATCAGGCCGGGCTACAAGCTCAAGCTCAATTCCTACGACCTCGGCGTCGACATCGAACTCAACGACGCCTTGAACCGCATCCGCTTCGAGCATCCCAAGGTCAAGGCGGTCGTCCTTACCAGCGGCAAGGAGCGCATGTTCTGCGCCGGCGCCAACATCTACATGCTGGGCGCGTCACCGCATGCCTGGAAGGTGAATTTCTGCAAGTTCACCAACGAGACCCGCAACGGCATCGAGGAATCGAGCCGCGGCTCCGGCCTCAAATTCCTGGCGGCGCTCAACGGCACCTGCGCCGGCGGCGGCTACGAGGTGGCGCTCGCCTGCGACGAGATCGTCATGGTCGACGACCGCTCCTCGACGGTGAGCCTGCCGGAAGTGCCGCTGCTGGGCGTGCTGCCCGGCACCGGCGGCCTCACGCGCCTCGTCGACAAGCGCAAGGTGCGGCGCGACCTCGCCGACGTCTTCTGCACGACGGCCGAGGGCGTGCGCGCCGACCGCGCCCGGCAGTGGAAGCTCGTCGACCACGCCGCGCCGCCGGCACGCTTCGCGCAGCTCGTCAAAGAGCGCGCGCAGGCGCTGGCGGCGCAAAGTGACCGGCCGGCCGATGCCAAGGGTGTGGCGCTGACGCCGCTCGCGCGCGAGATCGACGACACGGGCTACCACTATCGCTGGGTCGATGTGGCGCTCGACCGCGCGGCGCGCACCGCGACCATCACCGTGACCGGTCCCGAGGAAGGTGGCCCGCGCGATGTCGCGGGGATGCTCGCGCTGGGCGCCCAATGGTGGCCGCTCGCCATGGCGCGCGAGCTCGACGACGCGATCCTCATGCTGCGCATCAACGAGCTCGAGATCGGCACGCTGCTCCTCAAGACGCGCGGCTCGGTCACGGCGCTCTTGGAGAGCGACGCGGCGATGCTGGCGCAGGCGCGCAACTGGTTCGTGCGCGAGACCATGCTCTTCCTGCGGCATACGCTGGCGCGGCTCGACGTGTCGTCGCGCAGCCTCTTCGCCATCATCGATGAGGGATCGTGCTTCGCCGGGACGCTGCTCGAATTGGCGCTGGCCGCCGACCGCTCCTACATGCTGGCGCTGCCCGAGGGCGACAACGACGCGCCGCGGATCGCTCTGTCGGCGGCGAATTTCGGACCATTTCCCATGGCGAACGCGTTGACACGGCTGGCGACGCGCTTCTGCGCCGAGGAGGCGCCGGTGGCGGCGCTGGCCGCGCGGCAGGGCGCCCATCTCGACGCGGCGCAGGCGCTGGAGCTCGGCCTCGTCACCTTCGCGCCCGACGAGCTCGACTGGGAGGACGAGATCCGCCTCGCCGTCGAGGAGCGCGCGAGCCTCTCGCCCGATGCGCTCACCGGCATGGAGGCGAGCCTGCGCTTCGCCGGGCCGGAGACGATGGAAACGCGCATCTTCGGCCGGCTCTCGGCCTGGCAGAACTGGATCTTCAACCGGCCCAACGCGGTCGGCGAGAAGGGCGCCTTGAAGCTCTTCGGCAGCGGCTCCAAGCCGCCTTTCAATTGGGAGAGAGTCTGATGGCCATCGACTATCAGGAGCGCATTCCCAACAACGTCGACCTCGCCGACAACCGCACGCTGCAGCGCGCGCTCGAGCATTGGCAGCCGCGCTTCCTCGACTGGTGGCGCGAGATGGGTCCGACGGATTTCCTCGCCGCCGACGTCTATCTGCGCACCGCGACCTCGGTCGACGCCAAGGGCTGGGCGAGCTACGGCGCGGTGAAGATGCCGGAGTACCGCTGGGGCATCTTCCTCGCCGACGCGGTGCCCGACCGGCGCATCGGCTTCGGCGACGAGTACGGCAAGCCCGCCTGGCAGCAGGTGCCGGGCGAGCACCGCTCGACGCTCCGCCGCCTCATCGTTACCCAGGGCGACACCGAGCCTGCCTCGGTCGAGCAGCAGCGGCTCCTCGGCCATAGCTGCCCGTCGCTCTATGATCTGCGCAACCTGTTCCAGATCAATGTCGAGGAGGGGCGGCATCTCTGGGCGATGGTCTACCTGCTCCACGCCTATTTCGGCCGCGACGGGCGCGAGGAGGCGGAGGAGCTGCTGTCGCGCCATTCGGGCGATGCCGACAAGCCGCGCATCCTCGGCACCTTCAACGAGCCGATCAGCGACTGGCTCTCCTTGTTCATGTTCACCTACTTCACCGACCGCGACGGCAAGTTCCAGCTGAAGAGCCTGGCCGAGAGCGGCTTCGATCCGCTGTCGCGCACCTGCAACTTCATGCTGACCGAGGAGGCGCACCACATGTTCGTGGGCGACACCGGGATCGCGCGCGTGGTGCGGCGCACGCTCGAGGTGATGAAGGAGCTGGGCACGGAGGATCCCGAGGCGGTGCGGCGCGCCGGCGCGATCGACCTGCCGACGATGCAGAAGTATCTCAATTTCTGGTTCACCTCCTCGCTCGACCTCTTCGGCGCGGAGATCTCGTCGAACGCGGCGAGCTATTTCGCCACCGGCATCAAGGGCCGCCCCGACGAGGCGAATTTCGCCGACCATGTCTGCACGGAAGGCGCGATGGCGCTCGAGGCGCCCGACGGCAAGGGCGGCGTGAGGACCGAGCAGGTGCCGCTGCGCAATGCGATGAACGAGGCGACGCGAACCGCCTATATCCGCGACTGCGAGATCGGCGTGAAGCGCTGGAACCGCCTCATCGCCAAGGCCGGCCATGCCTTCGAGCTGACCTTGCCGAGCCCGCGCTTCCGCCGCTCCATCGGCGTCTGGGCCGGCCAGCCCGTCGATCCCGCGGGCCGCATCATCGATGCTGCGCAGTGGAAGGCGAAGCTGCCGGGCTGGATACCGTCCGAGAGCGACCGGTCCTTCATCCGCAGCCTGATGCAGCGCGTCACCGCGCCGGGCAAGATGGCCGCCTGGATCGCGCCCCCCGACCGCGGCATCAACAACCTGCCGGTCGATTACGAATACGTGCATCTGCAGTGAGCGCACCCATGCCCTCTCCCACAAGGGGAGAGAGAGAAGTGCCATGACCCGCTTTGTCATCATCGGCGCCGGGCCGGCAGGGATGCGGACGGCGGAGGTGCTGCGCGCGCAGGCGGCGGATGCCGACATCCTGCTCGTCGGCGACGAGCCCTATCCGCCCTACGACCGGCCGCCGCTGTCGAAGGCGTTCATCACCGAGCGCCGCGACGCGCCGAGTCTCTACCTGAAGCCCGAGAGCTTCTACCGCGAGCAGCGCATCGGCCTGAAGCTCGGCGTCGCGGCGACGCGCATCGACCGCGCGGCGAAGACCGTGGCGCTCTCCGATGGCGGGCGCGTGGCCTACGACAAGCTGCTGCTCGCCACGGGATGCCGCTCGCGGCGCCTGTCATCGACCTTCGAGGGCGCGCCAGTCTACTACCTGCGCAGCCTCGCCGATGCCGAGCGCATCCGGAACGCGCTCGCCCCCGGCCGCGAGGTCGTGCTGATCGGCGGCGGCTTCATCGGGCTGGAACTCGCGGCGTCGGCGACGAAGCTCGGCGCTGAGGTCACCGTGCTGGAGGCGCTGCCGCGGCTCCTGGCGCGCGGCATGCCGCCGCTGATCGGCGACTTCGCGCGCGCCCTCCACGAGCGGCACGGTGTCCGCTTCGAGTTCGAGGCGCGCGTCCGCAACGTCGCGCGCTCGGCGAGCGGCCAACCGATCGTGACGACCGAGCGCGCCGATTACGGCTGCGACATGGTGGTGGCGGGGATCGGCGCGTTGCCCAACACCGAACTCGCCGAGGCGGCGGGGCTCGCGGTCGAGGACGGCATCCGCGTCGATGCGCAAGGGCGCACCAGCGATCCCGACATCTTTGCCGCCGGCGACGCGACGCGGCACCTGAACCCGCTCATCGGCCGCGCGATCCGCGTCGAGTCGTGGCAGGTCGCGCTCAACCAGGCCGCCGTGGTCGCGCGCGCCATGCTGGGCGCGGGCGAGGCTTACATCGAGATGCCGTGGCTGTGGACCGACCAGTACGATTGCAACATCCAGGTGCTGGGCTTCTTCGATCCCGGCCTCGAGCCGGTCCTGCGCGGCGATCCCGGCGGGCAAGGCTTCACCCTGCTCGGCCTCGGCGCCGACGGGCGGATCG
>DASVOY010000800.1:0-1948 GCA_036383115.1 Allostellaceae bacterium | reverse complement strand
TATCGCGCGAGCGCACCGCCGGGCCGATCAGGACCGCGCCGGTCAATGGTACCCCCTGGCTCTTGTGCTGGGCCCATTCGCCCAGCAACACGAGCGCCACGGCGCCACCCATGCTCTCGCCCATGAGATAGAGCGGTATGCCCGGATGCTGCGCGTGCAGCAGCCGGCTTGCCGTGGCGAGGTCCTCGGCGAGCTGGCGTTGCCCGGGCCAGCGCCCGCGCAGCGGCGCCTCGCCGAAGCCCCGCTGGTCATAGGCATAAGTCGCGATGCCGTCCTTGGCCAAGGCCTCGGCCGGCCCGGTGAAGGCGTTGGAGTAGTCGTTGAAGCCGTGAAGCGCCAGGATCACGGCGCGAGGCTCGCCCTGCGGCAGCCAGCGGCGCAGCGGCAGCGTGGTGCCGTCCGCGGCGAGAAGGCGGCCGTCGTCGAGCCGCGGCGCGGCCAGGGGCGTTACGGGGCCCACCGCCGCCAGCCGAGGCCGCGGAAGGACGTCGTCGGGCTCGTGGGCTGAGATGCAGCCGGCGAGAAGCGCGGCGAGGAGAGAAAGGACCAAACAACGCATGGCGGCTCCAACAGGGGCAGGAGCCTGGCGCAGTTGTGGTTAACGCAACGTAAAGGCCACGCATGGGTTGCGGCATCGCGGCCTTTGCTTTCGTGAGGCGTTTGCGGTAGCAACTGCGCCCCAGGACGGCGGCACAGGGGAGGGCGAGAATTCGCCGATGCCGTCGGCCCTCGGGCGGGGCGCGCTAGCGCCATCGCCCGCGGATCGGGAGATGCTGCAGACCATCCTGGACGCCTGCAAGGCGGCGCAACGCCTTGCGCTCGGACCGCCCAAGAGCCCGCTCGCCGCGCGCACGCGCGAGAGCCTGATGCTTGTGGCTTTCCTCGCCTGGGTCGGGCTGGGCGCCGACGGCCTCTCCTCGGCCAATTACGGGCCCGAGGCGGCCTATCTCGCGCTCGGCAAGCATTCGAGCCTCAGCCTTTACATCGCCATCGCCACCGCCGCGACCGTGTTCGTCATCGGCCTCGGCTACAACCAGGTGATCGCGCTGTTCCCGACCGGAGGCGGCGGCTATCGCGTCGCGACGCGGCTCCTGGGACCGCGCGCCGGCCTCGTCTCGGGCGCCGCGCTCATCGTCGACTACATCCTGACCATCGCCATCTCGGTGGCGGCCGGAGTCGACGCCGTGTTCAGCCTGCTGCCGGTCGAGCTGCAAATGCTGAAGCTGCCGACGGAGCTGCTGCTGATCGGCGTGCTGATCACGCTCAATCTGCGCGGGGTGAAGGAATCGATCCTGGTGCTGATGCCGATCTTCCTCGGCTTCCTGCTCACGCACCTGGCGCTCATAAGCTACGGCATCGGCGCCCATGCCGACCACCTGCCGGGGTTGGTGGTGCAGACGGCGCATGATACGTGGTCGCTCGCGGGACAGATGGGCTGGGTCTTCGTACTCTCGGTGCTACTGCGCGCCTATTCGCTGGGCGGCGGCACCTATACCGGCATCGAGGCGGTGTCGAACAACGTGCAGCGCCTGGCCGAGCCGCGCGTCGAGAACGGGCGGCTGACCATGTTCTACATGGCGAGCTCGCTCGCCATCGTCGCCGGCGGCATCATCCTGCTTTACCTGCTCTGGGACGTGCGTGAGCAGGAGGGCCAGACGCTCAACGCCGTCGCTTTCCGCACCATCATCGATAGTTGGCGGCTGCACGATCCTGCGCTGGGCTCGGTCCTGCTCGCCATCGTGCTGTTGAGCGAGGCCGGGCTGCTCTTCGTCGCCGCCAATACCGGCTTTCTCGGCGGCCCGCCGGTGCTGTCGAACATGGCCGGCGACGATTGGGTGCCGCATCAGTTCGGTCATCTGTCGAGCCGGCTGGTGACGCAGAATGGCGTGCTGCTGATGGGGCTCTCGGCGCTCGCCATCCTGTGGTGGACGCGGGGCGAGGTCTCGGT
>DASVOY010000799.1:0-3494 GCA_036383115.1 Allostellaceae bacterium | reverse complement strand
ACGAGCTGGTGCGCGCGCTGAACCGGCAGTGGCGCGGCAAGGACGTGCCGACCAACGTGCTCTCCTTCCCGGCGCTCGGCGCGACGCCGCCGCCCGGCGCGCCCCGGCTCTTGGGCGACGTCGTGCTCGCCTTCGAGACGGTGGCGGCTGAGGCGGCGGCGCAAGACAAGCCGCTCGCCGACCATCTCCGCCATCTCGTCATACACGGCGTGCTGCACCTCCTGGGCTTCGATCATGAGTCCGACGCCGACGCGCAGCGCATGGAGGCGAGCGAGATCGCCATCCTCGCCGGGCTGGGCGTGCCCGATCCTTATCGCGTCAGGGAGGCGTCCGATGGCTGACGCCTCCGTGGGCGGACGGCCGCCCGGCGACGAGAGCGAGGGACGCTTCCAGGCCCTGCGCAACTGGCTCCGGCAGCTCACCCGGGCGCGCAACGGCGAGACGTCCTTGCGCGAGGAGCTCGAGGAGCTGATCGAGGAGCACAAGGAGGAGCAGCCGATCGATCCGCATGAGCGGACACTGCTCTCCAACATCCTCAAGCTGCATGAACTCAACGCCGCCGATGTCATGGTGCCGCGCGTCGACATCTTCGCGCTCGAGGTCGACACGCCCTTCGCCGAGGCGGTGAAGCAGATCGTCGAGCACGGCCATTCGCGCGTGCCGCTCTACCGCGAGACGCTCGACGACGTCATCGGCATGCTCCACATCAAGGACCTGCTGCCTTACGCCGCCGACGGCAAGCCGGTGCCGCTCGGCAAGCTCGCGCGCAAGGCGCTGTTCGCGGCGCCGACCGTGCCGGTGCTCGACCTGCTGCTGCAGATGCGGCTCGCGCGCGTGCACATGGCGCTGGTCGTCGACGAGTTCGGCGGCATCGACGGGCTTGTCACCATCGAGGATGTCATCGAGGAGATCGTCGGCGAAATCGAGGACGAGCATGACGACGCCGACCAGCCGAAGCTGATCGAGCGGCCGGACGGCTCGCTCATCGCCGATGCGCGCACGCGGATCGCGGCGCTGCAGGAGCGCGTGCCGATGACGCCGCTGCTGCCGCGCGAGGAGGAAGAAAGCATCGACACGCTGGGCGGGCTTGTCGGCGCGCTTGCCGGCCGCGTGCCCAATCGCGGCGAGGTGTTCAAGCATTCCTCCGGCCTCGAATTCGAAGTGCTCGACGCCGATCCGCGCCGGATCAAGCGCGTGCGCGTGCGCGGTCTGCCGCACGCGCCGGCCTCGGCCAATGTCTGAGACGCCCGCCGGCGTGGCCTTCCGCGCCGCCGGGCCGCTGGCGCCGCTGCAGCGCGCGGCACTGTGGACCGCCGGCCTCGCCGGCTGGCGCCGCTACGGCTTCGCCCTGTTCCTCGGCGTGCTCGCGGCGGCGGCGCTGTCGCCGGTCGACATGGTGCCGCTGCTGGTGGTCGCCTTCGGCGGCCTCGTCTGGCTCATGGACGGCAGCGCCAGCCGGCGCGACGCGGCCCTCCTCGGCTGGAGCTTCGGCTTCGGCTTCTTCGTCGCCGGCCTCTACTGGATCGCCGCCGCGCTCTTCGTCGACATCGTCCAGTTCTGGTGGCTCGTGCCGTTCGCCGTGCTCGGCCTGCCCGCCGGGCTCGGCATCTTCACCGCGCTTGCCGTTCTCGCCGCTCACGAGATGTCCCGCCGCTTCGGCCTGCTCGGCAGCGGCCGCATTCTGGCGCTGGCGGCGTGCTGGGCAGCGGCGGAATGGCTGCGCGGCCATGTCCTCACCGGCTTTCCCTGGAACCTGGTCGGCTATGCCTGGGCCGGCGGCTTTCCCGGCGCGCTCGCGGTGCTGCAGCTCAGCGCGCTCGTCGGCATCTACGGCCTGAGCCTCGTCACCGTGCTGGCGGCAGCGCTGCCGGCGCGGCTCGGCGATCTCGACCGCGGCCGGTTCTGGGCTCCTGTTGTGGCCGTGCTACTGATCGCGCTGCCCGCGGCCGGCGGCGCCTGGCGGCTGGCGGGCGCGCAGCGTGACACCGTGCCCGGCGTGACGCTGCGCCTGGTGCAGCCCTCGATCGCGCAGACGCTCAAGAACGACCCGGCCGCCGAGCGGCAGAACTTCTAGCTCCTGCTCAAGCTGAGCGGATCGGCCGGCGCCGACAAGGTGACCACCGTCATCTGGCCCGAGGCCGCGGCGCCGCCCCTGCTCGAGCGCCTTCCCGACGTGCGCCAGCTCATGGCTGAGATCGTGCCGCCGGGCGGGCTCCTCATCACCGGCGCCGAGCGCGCCGAGCCGGTGCAAGGCTGGCCGCCGCAGCACTTCTGGAACAGCGTCGTCGCCCTCGATGACCGCGGCGAGATCGTCGCCACCTACGACAAGGCGCATCTGGTTCCCTTCGGCGAGTATGTTCCGCTGCGCGGCGTGCTGCCGATGGACAAGATCGCGCCGAGCGTCGGCGACTTCACCGCCGGCCCGGGGCCGCGCACGCTCAAGCTGGCGGGGCTGCCGCCGGTGAGCCCGCTCATCTGCTACGAGGCGATCTTTCCCGGCGCGGTGATCGATCCGGCGCAGCGCCCCGCCTGGCTGCTCAACGTCACCAACGATGCCTGGTACGGCTTCACCTCCGGCCCCTTCCAGCACCTCGCCATCGCCCGCGTGCGCGCCGTCGAGGAAGGATTGCCGCTGGTGCGCGCCGCCAACAACGGCGTCTCGGCGGTGATCGATCCCTATGGCCGCTTGATCGCCAAGCTCAACCTCGACTCGATCGGCGTCGTCGATTCGCCGCTGCCGCGCGCGCTCGGGCCGACAACTTATCAGGCGATCAGGGATGACGCCTTTTTTGGCGGCACGCTCTTATTGCTGGCGCTCGCGGCATTTCTCTCCCGTACCCATGGGCGCAGCCGTAGTCGGTCATGACTAATTTACGTTTTGCAGCCTTTCAACCGATGACAAAGGTTGACCGCATACGATCGCGTGAACTATAGGGTTTTGACCCATGGCGTAGGCGGTGATGACAAACAAGCTGACCAGCGGGCGCAGGCGCCGGCGGAAATCGGATGGGCCCAACCCCATCGACATCCATGTCGGCTCGCGTGTGCGCCTGCGTCGCACGCTCTTGGGAATGAGTCAAGAAAAGCTTGGCGAGGCGATCGGCCTCACCTTCCAGCAAGTGCAGAAATACGAGCGCGGCGCCAATCGTATCGGCGCGAGCCGGCTTTACGATCTCAGCCGGGTGCTCGACGTGCCGGTGTCGTTCTTCTTCGACGACATCAAGCTAGGAACGGTCGCGCCCGCCGACCGCGAGGCCGGCGGCTTCTCCGATAATGCCAATGCGCGCCATGAGCCCGACCCCATGATGCGGCGCGAGACGCTCGAGCTGGTGCGCGCCTACTACCGCATCCCCGATCCGCAGATCCGGCGCCGCCTGTTCGATCTGACCAAGGCCATTGCCAACGCCTGCAGCGGCGCCGCCTGAACGGGCGGTTGCGCACACGCGAAAACGCTTGACGCCGGCTTCGGCCGGCTGCCACAAGTCGCTGCTCTC
>DASVOY010000798.1:0-4488 GCA_036383115.1 Allostellaceae bacterium | reverse complement strand
ATGCGCCGGCGCGTCCGCGATCTCGGCCAGCTTCCTAGTGTTGTTCTTGGCAAGCGCTTCGCGGATCTCATCCGCCGCGCGCTGCCCTCATCGCGCAACTTCGCCTTCGCCCGTTGGCCGCTCAGCCGGTAGCGTGAAGGGGCGGTCTTGTCCGGTGCCCGAATTGCCGGGAGCAGGAGTATTGTCGGGCTCGCCGGGAGCTGGGCCGCCGTCGTCTTTCGGCGGGCGAGTATGCCCGATGCCGGGCGGGTCTTCGGACGGCGGGTTCTCTGGTTTGGGAACCGGCTTAGCCGCCGGCGGCGGAGCCGGTTCGCTAGTTTCCGGAGGTTTCGCCGGTCGCCGCAGTTGCCTCAATAGCCGCCCGAGTAGCTCCAGCGCTCGCCGGACAGCCTGCGCTCGCGACTGCACCTGCAGGACCGCGCCGTCGCCATCGCGCGGCCGGAACTGGCCGCCATCGGGCTGCCCGGCGGGCCAGCGCGGATGGAGCGCCGGATCGAAGGGACCACTGGCCGGCGCGACGCGCTGAAGGCCCGGGTCGAAGACCGGCTGGAGCCTGAGCGCGACGGCACGCTTGTGGTCATGCACGCGCGCAAGCTGCTCGAATAGTTCCGGTAGCAATGCGCTTGGCCACCCCGCGATCTCCACGCCGGGCACGCTGATGCCAAGCCGCCGCCCAATCGCTCGCATGAGCGCAGCGCCATCGAAGTTGACGGGTGGCAGAGCGAGAACGGCAACGACCTCCTCCGCCTCTTGAAGACGGCCCATGGTCAGGTACGCGGCGGCCCATTCGATGGTGCGCGCGAGCGCCCGTCCATGGATTCCCGGTCCATGGATTGCTGCTACCTGCTGGTACAGCTGCGGTGCCGGGAGCGGCACGAGGGCCGCACCGCGCCGTTCTGTGAGCGGCGTCCCTGGCCACAACCAGATGCCTTCTGCCGTGCACACGAGCGTGCGCGGACGCATCGCGCCGCGCGCATCGGCGCGGCCCGTCGAAGATGCGGTCATCGTGCTGTCGTCCTCTTGAGAGTGCCGGTCGCCTCGTTGCCGGGCCGGCTGCGGCAAAGAAAAACCGCCGAGCAAAGGTTCGGCGGTTTGGTCGGATCAGCAGTCGCCGCAGGCGCTGCGGATCAGCTTATGGAAGGGTCGTCAGCTTTATCTTCTAAAGCCCGAAACGCGCCCAGATCAGGCGTTCCTCGACGCGCGCAAGGAGATCGGCGGCGAGGTCGCCGATGTCGGGACGGCGCGGCAGGCCCAACCAGGAGAGCAGAGAGAGGCGCCGGCGCTCGGGCTCGATGACGCGGAGCTTCACCTCCTCGCCGTAGCGCTGGCGCATCACGCTGCGGAGATCGCCGATGCCGTCGATCAGGCCCAGCTCGAGCGCGCGCCGGCCGGTAAAGACCTCGCCGCTGAAGAGCACGCTCTCCTCCGCCTTGAGCTTGGCGGCGCGGCGGGCGCGCACGAGGTCCTTGAAGCTCTCATGCATGTCGCGTTGGAGCGCGGTCAGGCGCTGGACGCCTTGCGGGTCCTCGGCGAGGAAAGGATCGAGCAGCGATTTGTTCTCGCCGGCGGTATAGAGGCGGCGCTGCACGCCCACCTTGCGCAGCACCTCGACGAACCCGAAGCTCGCGGTGATGACGCCGATCGAGCCCACGAGCGAGGTCTCGTCGGCGAAGATCTCGTCCGCGGCGAGCGCCAGCCAATATCCGCCCGATGCCGCGACATCCTCGGCGAAGCCGACGACCGGCACCTCCTTCTCCTCGGCGAGCTGGCGGATGCGGCGGAAGAGCAGCGAGGACTGCGCCGGCGAGCCGCCCGGCGAGTTGACGATGAGCGCCACGGCCTTGAGATTGCGCAGGCCGAAGGCGCGCTCGATGGCCGCGGCGAAGCGGCGGAGCGACAGCCCGCGCGGCCCGCGCATGCCGATGAGCCCGTCGAAGCGCAGCACCGCCACCAGCGGCGGCGGGTTGCGGAACCGCTCGAGCGGGACCTTCTGCAAGAGATCGTCGATGAAGCTCATGGGGTAAGAAGATGGGCACGAGCTGGGGGGATTGGCAAGGAGAGGCTTGCTAAAGTGCCAGCGCGGCTCCTCTCCGCAGCACGGCGTCCGCCGCCGGCGTATACCGGCCGTCGGCCTCGTGCAGCACGAGGCCGGGCGTGAGCCGCGTCGGCGGGGCGACGCCGTTGCGGGCGCGCACGATGACGCGTTTGGCCGGCTTGTCCCGCCCGGCCCAGAGCGGAAACACCACGATCTCACCGGCCCGGCCGGAGAGTTGCGCCAGGAGATGCTCCATCCGGTCGGCACGGTGGATGAAGGTGATGCTGCCCTTCGGCCGCACCATGACGAGCGCGAAGCGCACCCAGGCACCGAGCTCCGCCTCGCCCTCGACATTGGCAGCGGCTTTCCCGGCATCGGGCGGCGGCGTCGCAGCGCCGGCTTCGAGGACGGGGGGGTTCGCCATGACATGGGCGACGCTGCCGGGCTCGAGCCGGGGCGGCGGGTGCAGCAGGTCGCCGCTCACCGCCGCAACGCGGCCGAAAAACCCGTTCGCGGCGATGTTGTCGTTGGCGAGCCGGACTAGCTCGCGCTGCGCCTCGATGCCGGTGATGCGGCAGCCTTCGACGCGCGCCGCCAAGCACAACGACGCCGCGCCGACGCCGCAGCCGATATCGAGGACGGTGTCGGCCGCGCCGGCGGGGACGGCGGCGGCGAGCAGGACGGGATCGATCGCGGCGCGGTAGCCCCGGAGCGGCTGGCGCAGCTTGACCCGGCCGTCGAGGAGCGTGTCTTCGCTATAGGGGAGACCAGGCGCCGGCTCCGTCACTCCGCCCCCTCCCCGGCGTCGGCCAGGAGGGCGCGGGCGCGGCGATGGTCGTCCTCATGCACCATCAGGCGGCGCTGGATGGCGCCGATGCTGCCTTCGATGATGCTGGTGTGCGTGTCGAGAATGACGGTCTCGATGCCGGCGCCGGCCAGCAGCGCTTGCAGCCAGGAGAGCCGAACGGGGTCGTTGGTGCGGACCAGTTCCTTCATCAGCCTCGCGCCGGTGCTATGCTGGAGCCGGCGTCCACTTGGGCTTGACGCCTTCAAGTGCTATATGCTCGCCTGCGGCCGCAGCCGGCGTCAAGCAAGCGGTCACCGGTCGCAGGGGTGGGGGAAAGGGATTCCGCGTGGCCCTGGTGGCAAGTGCGCAAGGCGAGGACGTCAAGAAGCCGGCGACGCTCGACCGGCTGACCGCCCTGCTCAAGACCGACATCGACGGGGTCAACACGCTCATCCTCGAGCGCATGCAGAGCCCGGTCGCGCTCATCCCGCAGCTCGCCGGGCATATCATCGCCGCCGGCGGCAAGCGGCTGCGGCCGATGCTGACCCTGGCGACGGCCCGGATGTGCGGCTATCGCGGCGACCGGCACATCGCGCTCGCCGCCGCCGTGGAATTCATCCATACCGCGACGCTGCTGCATGACGACGTGGTCGATGCCAGCGATCTGCGCCGCGGCCTCGCAACGGCGAATGCGGTGTGGGGCAACAAGCCCTCGGTGTTGGTCGGCGATTTCCTCTTCAGCCGCGCCTTCCAGCTCATGGTCGAGGACGGCTCGCTCGAAGTGCTCGAGATTCTGTCCGAGGCCTCGGCGGTCATTGCCGAGGGCGAGGTGCTGCAGCTCGTCACCTCGAACGACACCGAGACGACCGAGGAGGCCTATCTCGCGGTGATCCAGGCCAAGACCGCCCAGCTCTTCGCCGCGGCGAGCCGCATCGGCGCGGTGCTCGCCAACCGGCCGAAGGAGGAGGAGGAGATGCTGGCGGTCTATGGCCGCAATCTCGGCATCGCCTTCCAGCTCGTCGACGACATGCTCGACTACTCGGCGCTGCAGGCCGAGCTCGGCAAGACGGTGGGGGATGACTTCAGGGAGGGGAAGATCACGCTGCCGGTGGTGCTGGCGCTGCGCTCCGCAAGCGACGCGGAACGGGCCTTCTGGCGGCGTACGCTCGAGGATCTCGAGCAGCAGGAGGGGGATCTCGAACGCGCCATCGAGCTGATGACGCGGCATGGCACGCTGAGGGCGACGCTCGACCGCGCCCGGCAATATGCCGAGACGGCCCGCCGGGCGCTGGCCCTCTTCCGCGACGGCGCGGAGAAGCGCGGGCTCGACGAGGCGGTCGATTTCTGCCTGGCGCGGGGATATTGATTGGGCTGTTGCGGCGGCCCGCGGAAGGCTGTATATCGCGCGGCGCCGGAGTGTAGCTCAGCCTGGTAGAGCACTACGTTCGGGACGTAGGGGCCGGAGGTTCGAATCCTCTCTCTCCGACCATTCTTACTGCCAGTACAAATTTGGAGGTTCGACAAGGCCCGTAAGAGCCTTGGGCAGACGCGCAGCGCTGGTGGAAAAAACCGCGCAGCCGGGGAGACCGCGCGGCCAAGTTGGGGGAATGCTGCCAGCCGAGGGCCGGCGACAGCGCTATAGGCCGTTCATGTTGCACATTTGTGG
>DASVOY010000797.1:0-3403 GCA_036383115.1 Allostellaceae bacterium | reverse complement strand
CGTCAGCCGATGTGGCGCGCGAGCTCGCCGCCGTGGCCAAGCAGAAGGGCCTGGGCTTCCTCGACGCGCCGGTCTCGGGCGGCCAGGCCGGTGCGGTCAACGGCAAGCTCACCATCATGGTCGGCGGCGAGCCCGCCGCCTTCAAAGTCGCCGAGCCGACGATGGCGCATTACGGCCGCGCGGTGACCTTGATGGGACCCGCGGGCAGCGGCCAGCTCACCAAGATGGTCAACCAGATCTGCATCGCAGGATTGGTGCAGGCGCTGTCCGAGGGGCTCAATTTCGCCGTGCGCGCCGGGCTCGATCCCAAGCAGGTGGTCGAGGTCATCTCCAAGGGTGCGGCGCAATCCTGGCAGATGGAGAACCGCGCGCAAACCATGGTGGAAGGCAAGTTCGATTTCGGCTTTGCCGTCGACTGGATGCGCAAGGACCTCGCGATCTGCCTCGCCGAGGCGCGGCGCAACAAGTCCGCGCTGCCGATAACCGCTCTTATCGACCAGTTCTATGCGCGCGTCCAGGAGCGCGGCGGCAAGCGTTGGGACACCTCGAGCCTCATCCACCTGCTGGCGAACCCCTAACAGACACGCTGCGGCGAATTGCGCGCCGGGGATGATCGGCAGCGCCGCTGCCTACGATTCATGGTAAACACGGGTCGTATGGTGCGAATAATGCCGAACGAGCATTCTCCTCCGATGTCCCGACCGCGCGTCCGCTGGCTGTCCTGGCTGACCCTGGCGGCCGGCGCCGTCATGTGCGGCATCGCCATACTGCTGTCCTGATCGGCATGGCCATTGCCAAGTGAATCCGGCGCCGGCATGCTCGCCCGCTCCTGGCGACGAGGAAGCATCATGCAGCAAGGGGGGGAGCTGGCCGGTCGGGTGGCGCTGGTGACGGGCGCCTCGCGCAATATCGGCCGGACGATCGCGCTGGAACTCGCCGACGCCGGCGCTGCGGTCGTCGTGAACACTCGCCAGGCGCGCGGCGCCGCCGAAGCGGTCGTCGAGGAGATCGAGAGCGCCGGCGGCAAGGCCACGGCGATCCTGGCCGACGTCACCGACGAGGCGGCGGTCGCCGCCATGATCGACCAGGCGGTGGGCCGCTTCGGCCGGCTCGACATCGTGGTCAACAATGCCGCCATCCGCCCGGCGCAGAAAATCGGGGAGATGACGCTCGCCGATTTCCGCGCGGTGGTCGGGCTCATCCTCGAGGCGCCTTTCCTGTGCGCGCGTGCGGCGCTGCCGCATTTGAAGCGCTCCGATGCCGCCGCGATCGTCAGCATCGGCGGCATGACCGGGCATGTCGGCGGCGGCGATCGGGCGCATGTTGTCGCTGGCAAGGCCGGGCTGGTTGGGCTGACCAAGGCGTTCGCCCGCGAGTTCGCGCCTTTCGGCATCACGGCCAATTGCGTGGTGCCCGGCCTCATCGACACGGCGCGGGACGTCGTGCCCTCGACGCATGCGGCGCAGCCCTCGCTGCTCGGCCGGCTCGGCCGCACCGACGAGATCGCGGCAATGGTGCGCTTCCTCGCCGGGCCCGCCGCCCGCTTCATCACCGGACAGGCGATCCACGTCAACGGCGGCGCCTACATGCCCTGACGCGGGGGCTAGCCGCGCCCTTCCTCGTCCCCTTCGGGGTCCGCCCGCAGTACCTCGGCGACCGCGCCAGCGATCCAGCGCCATGCCTCCATGAGGCGCTCATCACCCTGCTCGCGGGCCTTCAGAGCCTGATGCGAGGCATAGGCCGCCGCCTGCTCGCCATAGTGAGAAATCAATAACTTAGCGACCGCGTGGGCGTCTCGTCGCTGGCTTGGTCCGGAGCTCATCCTGTCGCTCTGAAGCTAACGTGGAATTAACTTGGCTCGGCTGGCGGCTTGCGCCCTAATGAGCCGCAGCGGCTCTGCCGCACCGCCCGCTCAACCCCCTTGGCGGGCGAAGACCCCTGGGTCAGCCCCGCCTGCACGCCATTCCTCCACAGCCGCAGGCGGGGCATCCCATGGTCCGGTTCCAGTTCCTCATCCATCGGTCATCCACCGATTGTCTCTGCGCCGCGGCGATTTCGCCCGGCCAACATCCGGGCCGTCGCCGCAGGCGCGGCACTCGCCGCGCGGCGATTGCCGGCGGCGCGGCAGCAACGATAGATTGACGCACCCGCCGCAAGGAGTGCCGATGCCAAGCCCGCTCTTCACGCCTCTCGCCTTGCGCGAGCTGACGCTCGCCAACCGTATCGTCGTCTCGCCGATGTGCCAGTACAGCGCCGAAGGCGGCAGCGCCAATGACTGGCACCTGCTGCATCTCGGCACGCTGGCCGTCTCCGGCGCGGGGCTTGTCATGATCGAGGCGACGGCGATTGCCGCGGCAGGGCGCATCACGCATGGTTGTCTCGGACTCTACAGCGATGCCAATGAGGCGGCGCTCGGTCGCGTTGTCGCGGCATGCCGGCGCTTCGGCAACACCGCGCTCGGTATTCAGCTCGCCCATGCCGGGCGCAAGGGCTCGGCATGCCGGCCCTGGGAGGGGATTCGGGCGCTGACCGCGGCGGAAGGGGCCTGGACCACGCTGGCGCCCTCGGCCGTTCCGCTCGACGAGGGCTGGCCGGCGCCGCATGCCCTCACGGCGGCGGAGCTCGATCGCGTGACGGTGGATTTCGTCGCGTCGACCCGGCGCGCGGCGCGACTCGGCCTCGATGTCGTCGAAGCGCATTGCGCCCACGGCTATTTGCTGCACGAATTCCTCTCGCCGATCGCCAACAGGCGCGACGACGACTACGGCGGCAGCCTCGAGAACCGGATGCGCTTCCCGCTGCGCGTCATCGCCGCGATGCGCGAGGCGTGGCCGGCGGAGAAGCCGCTCGGTGCGCGCATCACCGGTACCGACTGGCTCGCGGGCGGCCTCACGGTCGAGGATGCCGTCGCGTTCGCCAAGGCGCTGAAGCGAATCGGTTGCGACTATGTCTGCGTCTCGAGCGGTGGCATTGTGCCCCAGGCGCCGATTCCGGTCGGGCCCGGCTACCAGCTCGATCTCGCCGCGCGCGTCCGCCGCGACACCGGCATTGCGACGCGCGCGGTCGGCCTGCTGGTGGAACCGCGTCAGGTCGAAGCGGTCGTCGCCTCCGGTCAGGCCGACATGGTGTCTATGGCGCGCGCTTTCCTCGACGACCCGCGCTGGCCATGGCACGCGGCCGAGGCGCTCGGCGACAGCGCTGCCTACCCGCTGCAATACCAGCGTAGCCGCCCGGATCTCTGGCCCGGCGCCAAGTTGGCGCGGCCGGCGCGTGTGCCCGCGGAATAGGACGGGCTAAGAGCGGCGAAGGAGGCGACCGAAATCGCCGCCTATCGCGTCACGACCGAAGCAAGCACCACCGCGCCGGCGCAGGCCGGTGACGGACACGAGTCGCGGCCGACTAG
>DASVOY010000796.1:0-5329 GCA_036383115.1 Allostellaceae bacterium | reverse complement strand
GAAGAAGCTCAGCGTGCGCTCGCGCGCGGTCTTCGCGCTTTCGGCGCTGTAGCTGGCGCGCTCGTCGCAATTGAAGCCGTGCCCGGCCTTGTAGATGTAGATGGGCACGTCGGGCCGCGCCTGCTTCACCTTCTCGACGTCGCTCATCGGGATCGAGGCATCGGTCTCGCCGAAATGCAGCATCACCGGCGCCTTGGGCCGCTCCTCGGCGTGGCCCGCGATCATGCCGCCGTAATATCCCACCGCCGCCGCCACGCCCTCGAGCCGCGTCGCCGCCAGGAAAGCGAGCGAGCCGCCCCAGCAATAGCCGACCACGCCGACCTTGCCCGAGCGCTTGGCATAATCGATCGCCGCCTGCACATCGGCGAGGCTGCCGTCGAGGTCGATCCTGACACGGATGTCGCGCCCCGCCTCGATGCTCTTGGGATCGTAGCCGAGCTCGATACCCTTCTCGACGCGATCGAACAGCGCCGGCGCCACCGCCACGTAACCCTGCGCGGCGAATCCGTCGGCGACGCGGCGGATATGGCCGTTGACACCGAAGATCTCCTGGATGACGACGATGGCGCCGCGCGGCTTGCCCGCGGGATCGGCGCGGTAGGCTTGCAGCTTGTGTCCGTCCTTGGCGGTGAGCGTGACCGTCTGTCCCATGAGTGCCTGCCTCCGTTGCGCTTACGGAACAATCTAGCGAGGCGCCCAACCGGGACGCAACTGGCTAGGCCGGTGTCCCGGTCAGCCGCTTGCGCATGTAGACGCGGAGGTAGCCATCCCGCTCGTCCCGGCAATATTCGGCGTAGCCCTGCGCTTTGTAGAAAGCGATGCTCCGGCTCATGCTCGCATGTAAGCGCAGGCGGGTCTCGCTATAGCCGCGGCGCCGCGCCTCCGCCTCGATGAAGTCGACAAGCCGCCGCCCGTGGCCCTTGCTTTGGCGCGACGGCGCAATGGCGATGGTGGGGGCGAGCAGATGATCGTCCCCGAATTCCAGCACGACGGCGCCGGCGATCGCGTCGTCCTCGGTCAGGACCCAGACGTCGCCTTGCGCCACGCTCGCGTTGTAATCGTCGAACATCGGCCGCGGCGCGCGGCCGATGAGCGGGATGAAGCCGGCAAACGCGTCGTGCACGATGCGCGCGATCGCCGGTGCGTCGCCCTCGACAGCCGGACGAATGACGACGCTCGCCATTGACGGGTCCGTGAAGCGGGAATGCCGGAGTCTAGCAGCGCTGGTGTCACGTTACACGTTGAATCGGAAGTGCAGAATATCACCATCTTGGATGATGTACTCGGCGCCCTCGAGCCGCATCCTGCCGGCCTCCTTCGCGCCCTGCTCGCCGCCGCAGGCGACGAAGTCGGCGTAGGAGATCGTCTCGGCGCGGATGAAGCCCTTCTCGAAATCGGTATGGATGACGCCCGCCGCCTGCGGCGCCTTGGCGCCGTGCGCCACTGTCCAGGCCCGCGCCTCCGTGGGGCCGACGGTGAAGAAGGTGATGAGGTCGAGGAGCCGGTATCCCGCGCGGATGACGCGCGCGAGGCCGGGTTCCTCCAGGCCGAGGCTCGACAGGAACTCGCGCTTCTCCGCCTCGTCGGCGAGCTGCGCCACTTCCGCCTCGATCGCGGCGGAGATGACGACGCTGGCGGCGCCCTGCGCGCGGGCATAGTCGGCGACGCGCGCGGATTGCGCATTGCCCTTGGCCGCGGCGCCCTCCTCGACGTTGCAGACATAGAGCACGGGCTTGGCGCTCAGGAGCTGCAGGCTCTTGAAGATCGGCCGCTGCTCCGCCGCAACCGCGACGGTGCGCGCCGGCTTGCCCTCGCGCAGCGCGGCCAGCACCGGCTCCATCACCTCGAGCTGCGCCTTCGCCTCCTTGTCGCTGCCGCGCGCCTTCTTCTGCGTCGCGACGAGGCGGCGCTCGATGCTGTCGAGATCGGCCAGCAGCAGCTCGGTCTCGACCGTCTCGGCATCGCGGAGCGGGTCGATCGAGCCCTCGACATGGGTGACGTTGCCGTCCTCGAAGCAGCGCAGCACATGGGCGATGGCCTCGACCTCGCGGATATGGCCGAGGAACTGGTTGCCGAGGCCCTCGCCGCGCGACGCGCCGCGCACGAGACCGGCGATGTCGACGAATTCGAGCTGGGTCGGCACGATCTTCGCCGACTTGCCGAGCCGCGCGCAGACATCGAGCCGCTCGTCCGGCACGGCGACGCGGCCGACATTGGGCTCGATGGTACAGAAGGGATAGTTCGCCGCCTCCGCCGCCTGGGTGGCGGTGAGCGCGTTGAAGAGCGTCGACTTGCCCACATTCGGCAGGCCGACAATGCCGCAATTGAAACCCATTTTGAGATTAGTCCTCGTTCTCCTCGGCCGCGCGCGGCGGCTTGGGCGGCGGCGGCTTCAGGATCAGCGCCACCTTGGTCATGAATCCCGGCGCGTCGTCCTTGATCAGCAGCGGCAGCGCCTCGGCAATGGCATCGAGCAGCGGCGGGACCCAGAGCATGTCCTCGGCGTCGAAATTCTGCAGCACGTAAGGCTGCACCAGCTCCTTGACGCCGGGATGGCCGACGCCGAGCCGCACGCGCCAGAAATCCTCGCCGATCGCATCGGCGATCGAGAGGAGCCCGTTGTGGCCCGCTGTGCCGCCGCCGCGCTTGACCCGGAGCTTGCCCGGCGCGAGGTCGATCTCGTCGTGGATGACGGCGATCTCCTCGGGCGCGATCTTGTAGAAGCGCGCGGCCTCGCCGACGGCGTCGCCGGAGAGGTTCATATAGGTCTGCGGCTTCAGCGCGTAAACCCGCTCGCCGACGATATTGCCCTCGGCGATGGCGCTCCGGAACTTGCCGCGGAAGGGACCGAAGCCATGGCGGCGGACGAGGGCGTCCGCCGCCATGAACCCGATATTGTGCCGGTTGCGCTCGTAGCGCGAGCCCGGATTGCCGAGCCCGACGATGAGGCGGATGGGCAACGACTAGCCCTAGCCTTTGCCCTTGCCCGCGCCGCCGCTCGCCGTCGGGGCCGCACCTGGTGTCGCTCCAGGGGCTGCGCCTGGCGCCGCTCCAGGAGCTGCGCCCGGTGCCGCGCCGGGCGCCGCGCCCGGTGCCACGGGCACGCCCGCCTCGACGGCCGCTGCCGCCGCTGCCTCCGCCGCAGCTGCTGCGGCGGCTGCTGCCGCCTGCTCTTCGCGCACCGCGGTCGGCGCCGCCACCGAGGCGATGGTGAAGTTGCGCTCGGTGATGGTCGGCCGCGTGCCCGGCGGCAGCACCACCTGGCTGATATGCACGCTGTCGCCGATGTCGAGCCCATCGAGATCGACGACGATGCGCTCGGGGATGTTGTCGACCGTGCACACCAGCTCGATCTCGTGGCGCACGATGTTGAGGATGCCGCCGCGGCGGATGCCCGGCGACTTCTCCTGGTTCAGGAAGACGACGGGGATGGCGACGGTGATGCGGGTCTTGTCGCCGACGCGCATGAAGTCGACATGCTCGGGCGCGTCGGTCACCGGGTTGAGCTGCACGTCGCGCGGCAGCGCGC
The DNA here is from genome assembly GCA_036383115.1 of Allostellaceae bacterium. Taxonomy (GTDB): domain Bacteria; phylum Pseudomonadota; class Alphaproteobacteria; order ATCC43930; family CGMCC-115725; genus DAHUYF01. The sequence goes on along the minus strand of DASVOY010000796.1, from coordinate 1,800 downwards.
GGAGCGCCGTCCCGTCGAGCTCGACATTGACCAGCCGGGCGAAGAAGCCGGGCTTGTTGAGCTGCACCTGCAGCTCGCGCGGATCGAGGCTGATCAGCACCGGCGGCTGCTTCTCGCCATAGATGACTCCCGGAACCCGGCCGGAGCGGCGTGTCGCCCGGGCCGGCCCCTGTCCCGCCCGGTCGCGCGCCGCGGCGCGGATGGTGACGATGTCTGCCATCGTGAACTCCTCCAACGAAATGCGGACCCGCGCCCAGCGCGCGGGCTTCACCGCTTGCGTACGCCGGCCTCCAGGGGTGCCGCGCGCCGCGCCGCCCTCGCGCCCTCGGGCGCCGGGCGGAAACTTGATGCCCTAGTCGAACAGGCTCGAGACCGAGCGCTCGTCGCTGATGCGCCGGATCGCCTCGGCCATGAGCGGCGCGATGCTGATCTGGCGGATGTTCTTCGCCAGGCGCACCGCCTCGGTGGCGAGGATGCTGTCGGTGGTGACCATTGCCTCCATCGGCGAGGCCGACACCCGCGCCACCGCGCCGCCCGAGAACACGCCATGCGTCACATAGGCCGCGACCGACTTGGCGCCGCGCTCCTTCAGCGCCTCGGCGGCGTTGCACAGGGTGCCGGCGCTGTCGACGATGTCGTCGATGAGGATGCAGCGCCGCCCGTCGACGTCGCCGATGATGTTCATGACCTCGGAGACGCCGGCGCGCTCGCGCCGCTTGTCAATGATGGCGAGGTCGGCGTCGAGGCGCTTGGCCACGGCGCGGGCGCGCAGCACGCCGCCGACATCGGGCGACACCATGACCAGGTCCCCGCCGTTGTAGCGCTCCTTGATGTCTTTGACGAAGACGGGCGCGGCGTAGAGATTGTCGGTCGGTATGTCAAAGAAGCCCTGGATCTGCCCGGAATGGAGGTCGAGGGTCAGCACCCTGTCTGCACCCGCGGCGGTGATCATGTTGGCGACGAGCTTGGCCGAGATCGGCGTGCGCGACCCCGATTTCCGGTCCTGGCGCGCATAGCCGTAATAGGGGATCACCGCCGTCGTGCGCCGCGCCGAGCTGCGCTTCAAGGCGTCGAGCGTGACCAGCAGCTCCATCAGGTTGTCGTTCGCCGGATATGAGGTCGACTGGATGACGAAGACGTCCTCGCCGCGCACGTTCTCGTGGATCTCGACGAAGACCTCCATGTCCGAGAAGCGCCGCACGCTGGCATTGGTCAAGGGCGTGGCGAGATACGCCGAAATCGCCTCGGCCAGCGGCCGATTGCTGTTGCAGGTGAGAATTTTCATGCCACTTTCGCCGGTCTGCGGGTCCGCGCCCGGATATGCCCGTGCCGAGCGGCCGGGACTGTAACAAAGCGGCCCCCGGCCTGTAAACCGCCTTTCCAGCCGCTCCTTATCGGCGGATCAGGAGCCGATGGCCGCGGCCTTGGCCCGCTCGATCAGGGCGAGGACGCCCGGCGCCGCGGCGTTGGCAACGGCATAGGCGATGTCGCCCCAGGCCCCGTCGAGGCTGCCGGCCGGCACCGCGTTCTCCTGATCGATGGTGCCGACTTGGTGGCCGTCGGCGCCGAGCAGCGCCCAGCTCACCTTGACCCGCTGCCGGCCGGCATCGGCGGGCGACATCTTGACCGTCCCCGCCAGCACGAAGCTCTCCTGATCGGTGCGCTGCTCGGCCAGCACAACATGCGCGCGTCGCAGCGCATCATCCATCGCCCGGGTCAGGGCGCGGTCGCCGTCGCCGGGTGCGCCGGCCACTGGACGGAGCGAGAGCATCGGCTCGCTGCTGCCGGAGGCGACGGGCG
>DASVOY010000795.1:0-1830 GCA_036383115.1 Allostellaceae bacterium | reverse complement strand
CATCTTTCACACCGCAACCGTGGCGTCACTCGGGTGTTCCCTGCAGCCCGTGCATCGGGCGACCCTTAGGAGTCCGTGGCCCTGGCCCGGCGCAGGCGATCCGTTCGCTCGGCGTTCCTCCGGCGAATGCCCGCGTGGCCTGCCCGCGCGGCTCGACGATCAGGAAGAAGATGATGGCACGCCGACGATCATGACATCGCGGCGCTCGCGGTGTGACGCCGGTCACACCCCTCCATCCCGACCCGGTGCCACCCTGAATGAGTGCCGCCGCCGCGCGTCACGGCGCGGGCGGCGGCAGGGGAGGCACAGATGGCGGTCATCAACGCGGTGCTGTCGGACGTCTCGTTCTGGATCGGGCTCGGCTCGGTCGCCCTCTTCGCCTACAGCCGCTTCAACATCTCGCTGCCGGACACGGACGAGCTGTCGCCGCCGCTGGCGCCGCGCACCTTCACCACCGGCTTCCGCTTCCAGCTCGCGGCCTATGTCTATGTCGGCGTCTACACCGTCGTCTATTTCCTGCTCCTCATCGCGGCATCGATCCCGGGACTGCAGGGGCCGCTGACCACGCTCTTCGGCACCGTCCAGGGCGCGTCGATCGGCGGGTCGATCGGGACGCCCGCCGGCGGCGCGCTCGTCGCGACGTCGATCCTGCCGTCGATGCCGGGCTTCAAGGCCTTCGATGCCTGGGCGCGCGGCCGGCTCCAGGCCTTCGCCAGCATTCCCGTCAAGGCCTGGATCATCGGGCAGGAGATGCTGGAGGCGCTCGGCCAGGCGCCCGAGGCGGCGCTCGCCGGCGAGCCCACGTCCGATCGGGTGCGCGGCGTCGCTACCTCGCACAAGCAGGTGTTCGACAGGCTGCGCAGCCTGTGGGACGAGCTGCAGCAGACGGAGCAATCCGGCCCGGCGCAGCGCTATCGGAAATTCTTCGGCGACTACAAGAACGTCGTCGACAAGCTCGTCGAGAACTTCTCCATCAAGCCCGACGACCTCCAGACCCCCGAGAGCGCGCTCTATGTCGAGCGCCGGCTGCGCAAGGCGCTGAGCCGCGCCGGCCGCTTCACCGGCTGCGCCCTGCTGAACGCGGAGCCGACGGAATATGCCGTGCGTGCGCGCCTGATCGAGATGCGCGTCGACGTCGCCGACGGCGTCTTCAACTTCGGGCCGGCGCATATCGTCGTCGCCTTGGGCATGATTGCCGTGCTGACCGTGCTCGGCGTGTGCCTCGGCGTCTGGACCTATGCCCTGGCGAACCACACCGTCGCGGCCGACATCCTGCGCGACCACCTCGGCGCGTTCCTGAGCTGGGGCATCCTGTGCGACTTCATGTACACCTTGCCGCTCGTGCTGGCCGCGGGCATCGAGATGTATCTCCTCGATCACGCCGCGCGCGGCGCGCCGCCGCAGGTCATCGACCGCGCCGCGGCGGCGCTCCTCAACTTCGTCGGCGCCGCCGGCCTTGCCTTCGTCTGCATGCTCGCCTGGAGCTACCTGAAGCTGAAGCTCGGGCCGCCGCCCGCCGACCCGGCGCAGCTCGCGCCGCTCTTCGGCCCGGCGCCGGCGCAGTCCGTCGTCGATCCGCTGCGCATCCTGCCCTGGGTGCTGGCGCCGGCGACGGTGTCGACGATCTTCCTCCTCATGGCCGGGCGCGCCACCGTCCCGGGATGGGGCAGCGCGGCGGCGGACGGCCTCGTCCACGGGCTTGGCGCCGCCGGCGCAAGCCTGGTCTCGCTGCAGCTCTTCGAGCTCGCGGGGTATAGCTTCAAGGGCTATGCGCCCGGTCTCATGACCTACGTCGCGCCGAGCCTGGCGGGATTGATCGGCTTCGGTGTC
>DASVOY010000794.1:0-1933 GCA_036383115.1 Allostellaceae bacterium | reverse complement strand
CTGCGCCACTACCTCGCCGCCGTGCACGCCGGGGCCGGGGCCCATCTCGACGACGTGCTCGGCGGCGCGGATCGTGTCCTCGTCATGCTCGACGACGATGACGGTGTTGCCGAGATCGCGCAGCCGCTTCAGCGTCGCCAGCAGCCGCTCGTTGTCGCGCTGATGGAGACCGATCGAGGGCTCGTCGAGAACATAGAGCACGCCGGTCAGGCCGGAGCCGATCTGCGACGCCAGGCGGATGCGCTGGCTCTCGCCGCCCGAGAGCGTGCCCGAGGCGCGCGCGAGCGTCAGGTATTCGAGCCCGACATTTCGCAGGAAGCCCAGCCGCTCGTTGATCTCCTTGAGGATGCGCTGGGCGATGTCGCGCTGCTTCGGCGTCAGGTGCCGGTCCAGCTCGCCGAACCACTCCGCCGCGTCGGCGATCGAGAGCTCCGCCACCTCGCTGATGCTGAGGCCGCGGATCTTGACGGCGAGCGCCTCGGGCTTGAGCCGCTTGCCGTGGCAGGCCTCGCACTCGGTGGTGTTCTGGAAGCGGCCGAGCTCCTCCTTCAGCCAGGCGCTGTCGGTCTCCTTCCAGCGCCGCTCCATGTTGGGAATGACGCCTTCGAAGGGCCGCGTCGTCGTGTAGGCGCGCAGGCCGTCGTCATACTTCATCGCGATCGCGGTGTCGCCCGAGCCGTAGAGGATGGCGTTCCGCACCTTCTCCGGCAGATCTCTCCACGGCTCGTTGGTGCTGACCTTGTAGTGACGCGCCAGGCTGTCGAGCGTCTGGCTGTAATATTGCGAGCTCGAATTCGCCCACGGCGCGATGGCGCCGCCGCGCAGGCTCAAGCGCTCGTCCGGCACGACCAGCTCGGGATCGAAGAACAGCTTGGTGCCGAGCCCGTCGCAGGTCGGGCACGCGCCGAACGGATTGTTGAACGAGAAGAGCCGCGGCTCGATCTCCGGGATGGTGAAGCCCGAGACCGGGCAGGCGAATTTGGAGGAGAAGATCGTCTCCTCGCCGTTGTCGGCATTCTCGGCGATGGCGATGCCCTCGGCGAGCTCGAGCGCGGTCTCCAGCGAATCGGCGAGCCGCGTGCCGAGCCCCTCGCGCACCACGACGCGGTCGACGACCACGGCGATGTCGTGCTTGAGCTTCTTGTTGAGCGCGGGGACCTCGTCGATCTCGAGCATCTTGCCGTCGATCTTGACGCGCTGGAAGCCGCGCTTCTGCAGGTCGGCCAGCTCCTTCTTGTACTCGCCCTTGCGCCCGCGCACGATCGGCGCCAGCAGGTAGAGGCGCGTGCCTTCCGGCATCGCCATGATGCGGTCGACCATCTGCGACACGGTCTGGCTCTCGATCGGCAGCCCGGTCGCGGGCGAGTAGGGGATGCCGACCCGCGCGAAGAGCAGTCGCATGTAGTCGTAGATCTCGGTCACCGTGCCGACGGTCGAGCGCGGGTTCTTCGACGTCGTCTTCTGCTCGATCGAGATCGCGGGCGACAGGCCCTCGATCGAATCGACGTCGGGCTTCTGCATCAGCTCGAGAAACTGGCGCGCATAAGCCGAGAGGCTCTCGACATACCGCCGCTGCCCCTCGGCATAGATCGTGTCGAAGGCAAGCGAGGACTTGCCGGAGCCCGACAGGCCGGTGATGACCACCAGACTGTCGCGCGGCATGTCGACGTCGATGTTCTTCAGATTGTGCTCGCGGGCCCCACGGACCCTGATGTACTGCATATCGGTGACGGGAAATGGAGGATGTCGGCGGACTATAACGTCCGGCGCGGGGGAAAAGCGACCCCCTCGGGCGGCCGGCTATAGATGGTGTCGGGCCGCCGGAAGCGAAAGGCGGCGCCGAGCGCATCTGCCGCAGCCGGCCGAGGCGTGACGCAGGCGGCGCGCCGGGTTATGAGAACGGATGGCATCGGGCAAATCTGACGAGCCGTCA
>DASVOY010000793.1:0-8935 GCA_036383115.1 Allostellaceae bacterium | reverse complement strand
CGTGGTCAGGTCCGCCTGAGGCGGAATGAGATCCGGGCGCGCCAGGAGATGGATGGCGCCGGGCGAAATGCCAGCCGCCTCGAGCGTGCGCCCGACCAGCTTCGCCGTCGCCAGATCCTCGTAGACTGCCACCGTGAGTATCGCCATCGGTCGCCGCGTGCCTCCTGAGCGGGCATCTTCCGAACGGTGCGAGCAGCCGCTGGTTCCATGAGCCTGGAGACGGCCGGCCTCTGCGACAGCGCAGCAATTTCCTTTGCCGACGCCGCCGGCTATTTTCGCCGCACCCAGATTTCAGCCGACCCCGGGAGCACCTTTCCCATCGAGCCGCCGATCGCCGTGGACGAGCAGTCGAGAATGTCTCGGCAGGGCCGCCTCAGGCTCTGGGCCGCGCGGTGCCTTGCCGCGCCGCGCCAATTCGCGCAGTTGTCGGAAGCGGCAGGGCTTGCCGCTCTCTTCACCGCCTTCGGCTGGCTCCCCGTCGACTGGGCTTCCGCGCTCGGCGGCGGCATCGGACGGACGATCGGGCCGCGTCTGGGGCTGTCGCGCCGCGCGCTCCGCCGCCTCGCCTCGGCCATGCCCGAGAACGATGACGCGCAGAACCGGCGGATCCTGCGCGAGATGTGGGACAATCTCGGCCGAGCCGTCGCCGAGTATCCGCATCTCCACCGAATCTGCGATGCGGCGGCCGGACGCGTCGAGGTTGTCAACGGCGAGAGCCTGACCGGCTTCATGAAGGGCGACCGGCCCGCGATCTTCTTCGGCGGCCATTTCGGCAATTGGGAGGTCGGGCCGGCGACGATCCATCGCCTTCTGGGGCCTTCCCTGCTCTCGGTTTATCGCGCGGCCAACAATCCATGGGTCGACCGGCTGCTGCGCCGTGGGCTGCCGGCGCGGCAGGCGGTTGCCAAAGGGGCCGAAGGCGGGCGCGAATTGCTCCGCCATCTGCGGCAGGGCGGCCATGTCGCCATGCTCGTCGACCAGAAGCAGAACGACGGCATCGCCGTGCCCTTCTTCGGCCGCGACGCCATGACCGCGCCGGCGATCGCGCGGCTGGGGTTACGCTTCCGCTGTCCGGTGGTGCCGGTCCGCACCGAGCGGCTGGACGGCGCCCGTTTCCGTTTCACCGTCCTGCCGCCGATCGAGCTCGCCGATACCGGCGACCCCACGAGCGACGTGCCCGCGGCGATGACGCGCATCAACGCCATCATTGAGCAATGGGCGCGCGCCCGGCCCGGGCAATGGCTCTGGCTCCATCGCCGCTGGCCGGACTAGGCGGGCGCAGCTACCGCGCCTGGGCGAAGCTCTGCTGATTTGAGCCGCGGCCGCGCGCGAAGCGCTGCGCCTGCGGCTTGCGCCGCTGCGAGCGCTGTCGCCGTCCGGCCTCGGGCTGGTTCCTCTGCTCCGTCGGTCTTGCGCCGGTCGCGTGGGCCGGAGCACGGGCGTGGAAGGGATGATCCGCCACGACCATAAGCGGGCGGCGCGTCAGCTTCTCGATGTCCTTGAGATAGGCACGCTCCTCGGCGTCGCAGAACGAGATGGCGATGCCGTCCGCGCCGGCGCGCGCTGTGCGGCCGATGCGGTGGACATAGCTCTCCGGCACGTTCGGCAGCTCGTAATTGATGACGTGGCTGATGCCGTCGATGTCGATGCCGCGTGCGGCGATGTCGGTGGCGACAAGGATGCGCGTGTGGCCGGCGCGGAAATTGGCCAGTGCCCGCTGGCGCGCCGACTGCGATTTGTTGCCGTGGATCGCATCGGCCCGGATCTGGGCGCGCTCGAGCTGCTGCACGACACGGTCGGCGCCGTGCTTCGTGCGGGTGAAGACGAGGGCGCGCGTGATGGCGGGATCTTTCAGCACGGTGGCGAGCAAGGCGCGCTTGTTGGCGGTCTCGACGAAGAGGACGCGCTGCTCGATGCGCTCGACCGTCGTGGCCGCCGGCGTCACCTCCACCCGCGCCGGATCTTTGAGGATGCTGCCGGCGAGCTGCGCAATGGCGGGCGGCATCGTCGCCGAGAAGAACAGCGATTGCCGCTCCTTCGGCAGCGCGGCGATCACCCGCTTCACGTCATGGACGAAGCCCATGTCGAGCATGCGGTCGGCCTCGTCGAGCACGAAGATCGAGAGCTTGCCGAGCCGCACATGGCCTTGGCCCATGAGGTCGAGCAGCCGGCCCGGCGTCGCCACGAGGATATCGACGCCGCGCCCCAGCGCGTCGACCTGCGGCTTCTGGCCGACGCCGCCATAGACCAGCGCATGTCGAAGCGACAGGTAGCGCCCGTAGGCGCGGAAGCTGTCGCCGATCTGGATCGCCAGCTCACGGGTCGGCGTCAGCACCAGCGCGCGCACGAAGCCGCGGGGCGCCGGCGCCGGGTTGGCCGACAGGCGCTGCAGCATCGGCAGCGCGAAGGCGGCCGTCTTGCCGGTGCCGGTCTGGGCGATGCCGAGCAGGTCCCTGCCCTCGAGCAGATATGGAATCGCTTGCGCCTGGACGGGCGTCGGGCGCTCATACTTGGCGGCCTGCAACGCGCGCTGGATCGGCTGGATCAGGGCAAGCTCGGAAAATGAAGATGTCACTTGTGTTGTTTCTTTCTGGAGATGTGGCGGGAGCACGGTCATGTCCGGTGCGGCTCTTCGCCGCCGGCCGGACGCATCAGGGCCGATCACGCCAACAAGAAGGGATGAAGGTCACGGCATGATGCGCCGCGAGGCTCCGGTGTGTTGGGCCTGGCCCGCGCGCCGGGTTCTGCCTAGGGATGTCGGGGATTTGTCTCGAAATGCAGCGGTGCCGTATGGGACCAGCACGCTTCGCGCGATCGCGAGCAACGACAATACGCCTCAATTGCGCCTTTGCGAGGCGAAAGTCAAGTTCTTTGGCGCCACGCACACCGCAATAATCTTAACGAGTTCATCGGCTTGCAGGGCGCGCGCCCCTCATCCAGTTGCCGGGAGGCCGCCGCGTCGGCGCCATCTCGGCGGTCAGGGTCGTGCCCCGCGGCAACTCCTCCACGACGAGCGGATGATCGTCGGCGAACATCTTGTCCGACGGGCGCGACGGCGGTCCCTTGGGCCGCCGCGGCGTTGCATCGACGAGGCTGCCGCTGGCGACCAGCCCGTCCATCGTGTTCTGGTCGGCTTTGATCGCCAGGTCCGCATGGGTGAAGGCCGTGTCCGGGCTAAGTGGCGTCGGCTCGGCAAGGAGGATGGGATACCACTCGCCCGCGGCCGTGACGATGAGAATGCCGCCCGGCCGGTCCTGGATCTGGTCCCCGGGCTTCGCCAGGGTGCGCCAATATACCCGGTCGCTGAGCCGCCGCTGCGCCCCGCCGGATTCGACCACCTTCATCGCCTCATCGACATAGATGCGGCTGGGACGTCGACCGATCTGGCGGTAGATGACGATGGGGGAAACGACGTCAAGCGCGCGTTGCGCCGCGGGAAGATGAACCATGCCGCTCCTTTTCCTACTGCTGCTATATGGGGGGCGGCTTGCGCTATTGCCAGTGGCGGTGTCTGTGGCGGGTGGCTTCAGTTGGCGCTCGCGGCGATATTCCCTCCCGATGAGGTAAACGTGCTGGAAGCCTGATTGCTCATGGCAAGGCCAAATAATCCAAATAATTGTGGGCCGCTCCCGGCATGCGCGGCGTTCCGGTCCGGCAGGCGCTGGCGAGCATAAATCGTCTGAGGAACGAGCATTTGCATCCGGCTGGAGCCGGCGTCTGAATATTGCTTCGGAAAGGTCACCGCCGTCGTCGCGGGACGATGCCTTTGTCGATGCAGCAACCGATACTTCGGGCGACGACAAATAGCGGTCGCGGAACACCGGCGCCGCCTCAACTGTTTTGCTGGCAGACAGGCGAGACGATCGGCGGGCATGGCCGGCGACAACGGCTGCCCGCATCCTGACCCGGAGGTCGATCACCATGCGACTGTTGGCCATCGTGGCTGTTGCGCTCTTGGCGCTCATTGGATGCGCCGAGCGCACGAGTACTTACGGTACGACGGCTTATGCCCCTTCCGCCTCCTGCGACCGGACGGCTGGTCTGCTGGGTGGGTTGGCGGGAGCGGCCGGCGGCGGGCTTCTCGGCAACCAGTTCGGCAAAGGCAGCGGCAAGGGTGCCGCCACGGCCGGCGGCGTGGTTGCCGGTGGCGCCGGAGGCTACGCGCTGGGGAATCGCTACGCCGGGTGTTGATCTCGTGTGGACACCGGCGGGCGGCTCTCCCACGCCGTCCCGCCCGGTGTCCGCCAATGCCCGACAGGGTCGGGACAAGGACAACGCTGCCCTAGGCAGCCGCCGCGGGAGAGGCGAATGCGCGACGTCAAGATCGCCGGCTGGGTCATTGCGGGGCTGGCGCTTCTCCTCGGCGCGGGCGCGGCGGCACTGGCGATCGGCGGCGGCCCGCTGGTCGCCCGTCTCGTCGAGACCCGCGGGTCCGCCCTGCTCGCGCGCCAGATCAAGATCGGACACCTCGACATTCGCTGGGGCAATCCGATCCGCATCACTGGCGAAGATATCCATGTCGCGAACGCCGATTGGGGCTCGACCCCTGACATGCTTGCGACCAAGCGTCTCGAGATGGAGCTCGATCCCACCGCGCTGCTGCGCTTGGGTTTGCGGATAGAGCGCCTGGCCGTCGACCAGCCTGCCGTCTTCCTGGAGGTCTCGAAGGACGGGAAGCGCAACTGGGCGACATCCGATCAAGACAGCGATCTGTCGAAGTTGCGCCGCATCGTCGCGGGGCTGCATGAGGCGACGGTGCGTCAGGGCCGCTTTCAATTCCGCAATGGCCAGACCAGGGCGGAAACGGACATCTCGATCGACGAGCTCTCGGCGGAGATGCCCGATGCGGACAGCCCGATCAAGCTCGCCGCCTCCGGAGCGTTCCAGCGGCAGCCATTTGCCGCGACCGCCGAGATTGGCGCGCTCACGCGATGGCACGAGAAGCACGAGCCGCACCCGGTCAAGCTCGCCGGCCATCTTGGCGCGAACAACTTCACCGTCGATGGGACGGTCAGCGATCCGCTGACCCTGCAGCCGCTGGCGCTGCAGGTGGATCTGACCGGACAGGACATCCAACAGCTCTTGGCGACGCTCGGCGTGCCCATCCCCAAAATGCCGATCTACCATCTCGCAGGGCATGTCCGGCGCGACGGAGCGCAATGGCACTTCGACGGCGTCACCGGGCATATCGGCGAAAGCCACCTCGCCGGCGACATCCTCCTCGACGAGGGCGGCAGGGTGCCGTACATCCGCGCCCAGCTTACTGCCGAGTATCTCGACCTCGCCGATCTCAGGGGCTTCTACGGCGGCGACCCCAACGAGCGGAAGCGAGACGCGGCGAGCGACGCACAGCGCCAGGACAAGGGTCGCGTCATTCCGGATACGCGGCTGCCGATCGCGCAATGGCAAGGCCTCAACGCCGATGTCTCGCTCGACGCGCCGCGCGTCAAGCCCGCGGCGGGGATTCCGTTCGAGCGCCTGTCGTTCACCCTGTCGCTCCAGGACGGCACGTTGCGGCTCAGCCCGGTCCGGGTTGCGGTCGCCCGCGGCGAAACGACCGCCGAGCTCGACCTCCACGCCACCGAGACCCCGCCCCGGTTCGGCGCCGATCTCGACATCCGCCATGTCGATCTGCACCAGCTGCTGGCCGGCATGAACATCCGCGAGGAGCTGAAGCAGACGGCGGGCGTGATGGGCGGGTTCGCCAAGCTGCAATCATCGGGAGCGACCCAGCGGCAGATACTCTTGCACCTCAACGGCGACATCGGACTCTTCCTGGAGGGCGGCCGGCTCAGCCAAGCCGCGACCGGGCTGTTCGAGCGCGACGTGGCCGAGGCGCTCGGCCTCGTCGAGCAGAGCCGCAAGCCGCGCCCCATCAACTGCTTCATCGCCCGCTTCTCCGTCAAGGACGGCGTCGCCACCGCGACGACGCTGCTCCTCGACACGGCGGAGACGATCGTCACCGGCGAAGGCAACATCAACCTCGCCGACGAGACGTTCTTCCTCGATCTGAAGCCCTACCCCAAGCAGGCCGGGTCCGGCCGGTTCGGCGTGCCGCTGGAGATCCGCGGCACCTTTGCCCATCCGGAAGTCACCTCGGAGAAGGTCGGCCTCGCCAAGCGGCTGGGCGCCGCCATCGGCATGCTCGCCCCGCCTGCGGTCCTGCTGCCGCTGGTCGACCGCGGCCTCGGCGACAAGAACAAATGCGCCGAGGCCTTTGCCGCGCCGCAGCCGACCCCGACGGCGGAAGGAAGCTCGCGGCCGGAGCGGACGCGATGACGGTACTCGCGCCGTCATCGCCATAAAACGCCGATGATCGCCGAGACGGCGGCAGATGTGACGCTCGTCGCCGGCATTGCCATGGAAGCGCTACAGGTGCGCGGTCCGGACCGGCTCGGGGGTCTCAAGCGCCGCATGGCGGAAAACCGCAGCCCGGGCGCGACTTTGGCGGCCGTGCGGGCGGAATGTTTCACGTGAAACGTATAGTCGGGCGCGCGAATGCTGCAGCGAGTGGGCCAGATGGGCGCCGCTCTGGATCAGTAGTGGCTACACGGAGACGCGCCAGCGCTTCACTGTGGACCAGCCGAGAATCTTCGCGCGGCGGGCACGGCCGGACGGAACGCGCCCTGGTGGCAGCCGCCGTGAGTCCGTGGGGGGTGCTTGCGCCGGTGGTGCAATGCGCATCCGATGTTGCAGAATGAAGCCGACGCCCGGGCCGAACCGGGGCGCGTGGGAGGACGAGAATGACAAGAAGATGGGCCGGGCTGGCCCTGGCGGCGATCCTGATTCTGCTCGGCGCGAGGGCGAGCCACGCCGAGGGGAAGCTGGTGCGCGTGGGCGTCAACGGGGTCATCAGCGACGGGCCGCTCTTCATCGCCGAGCGCAAGGGATACTTCGCGCAGCAGGGCATCGCGGTGAAGTTCGTCGCCTTCGATTCGGGCCCCAAGATGGTGGCACCGCTGGGCGCGGGGCAGCTCGAGGTCGGCGCGGGCGCGGCCTCGGCCGGGCTCTTCAACGCGGCGGCGCGCGGCATCGGCGTCAAGATCGTCGCCGACAAGGGCTCGACGACGCCGACCTACAGCTACATGCCGCTCCTCATCCGCAAGGACCTCGTCGACCAGGGCAAGGTCAGGACCTATGCCGACCTCAAGGGCCTCAAGCTCGCCGAGGCCGGCCGGGGCGGCTCGCCCGGCTCCACCCTCAACGAGGCGCTGAAGCGCGGCGGCCTCGCCTATGGCGACGTGCAGCACGTCCATAACCTCGGTTATCCGCAGCAGGTGGTCGCGCTGGCCAACGGCGCGATCGACGGCGCCATCACCACCGAGCCCTCGGTGACGCAGGCGGTCGAGAAAGGCGTCGCCATGCGCTTTTCCGGCCCCGACCTCTACCCCAACCAGCAGATCGCGGTGCTGCTCTACGGCGCGGATTTCGCCAAGAACGAGCCGGATCTCGCGGCGAAGTTCATGGTCGCCTATCTCAGGGGCGTGCGCTTCTTCGACGAGGCGATCACCGGCGGCCGCTTCGCCGGGCCGAATGCGGCGGAGGTCATCGACATCCTCGTGCAGGACACCAGCACGAAGGACAAGGCGCTCTACAAGAGCATGATCGCCAATGGCTGCGATCCCGACGGCTTCGTCAATGTGGCGAGCCTGGAGAAGGACCTCGCCTTCTACAAGGCGCAGGGCTACATCGAGGGCGAGGGCGCGGGCGTCGGCGACCTCGTCGATCACCGCTTCGTCGAGCGCGCGCTGGAGAGCATCGGCCGGTTCGAGCGGAAGCCGTGATCGCCGCGCCGATGCGGCCGGCGGCGCCCGACGCGGCGCCGAAGATCCGCGTCACCGGCCTCACCCGTCGCTTCGAGACCGCCGACGGCAGCGGCGCCGCGCTCGAGGACGTGTCGCTCACGATCGCGCGCGGCAGCTTCTTCGTCATCGTCGGCCCGTCCGGCTGCGGCAAGACCACGCTGCTGCGCATCCTGGCCGGGCTCGACGCGCCGACCGAGGGCCGCGTCGACATCGCGCGCGACGATCCCAGGCGTCCGGTCAACGCCATGGTGTTCCAGGGCGAGTCGATCTTCCCCTGGATGACGGTGTGGCAGAACGCGGCCTATGGGCTGCGGCTGCGCGGCGCGGCCAAGGCGGAGATCCGCGAGGTGGTCGGCTTCTATCTCGACCGCACCGGGCTCACGCCCTTCGCCGACCGCTATCCGCACCAGCTCTCCGGCGGCATGAAGCAGCGCGTCTCGATCGCGCGCGCCTTCGCCACCGATCCCGAGATCCTGCTGATGGACGAGCCGTTCTCGGCGCTCGACGAGCAGAACCGGACGATCCTGCAGCAGGAGCTGCTGCGCATCTGGGACGAGACGCGCAAGACCGTCGTCTTCATTACCCACAGCGTCGACGAGGCGGTGGCGCTCGGCGACCGCATCATGGTGATGACCGCAGGGCCGGGCCGGGTCAAGGCGCTGATCGACGTGCCTTTCGAGCGGCCGCGCAACGTGATCGACCTGCGCGCGCGCGCCGACTATGGCGGGCTGGTGTTCCGCATCTGGGGCTATCTGCGCGAGGAGGTCGCGCTGGCGTCGCGGCAAGCGGCGGGTGCGCGGTGAGAGAGGTGGTTGTGCCATCGTTGTGGCCGCACGACGCGGCTCTTTCTTTTTTTCCTCATCCTGAGGAGCGGGCGCAGCCCGCGTCTCGAAGGACGCACCGTGCCGAAGCCCTCCGCAAAGGTACCGAGGACATGACTGACCGCATCCTGATCCTCGATTTTGGCAGTCAGGTGACGCAACTGATCGCGCGCCGGGTGCGCGAGGAGGGCGTCTATTCCGAGATCGTGCCGTTCCAGAAGGCCGAGCAGGCGTTCCGCGAGATGCGACCGAAGGCCGTGATCCTGTCGGGCGGACCGGCCTCGGTGCACGAACAGGGCTCACCGCGGG
>DASVOY010000792.1:0-5659 GCA_036383115.1 Allostellaceae bacterium | reverse complement strand
CCGCTCGCCAGGAGCTCGCCGACGGCGCGCGGACTGATCGCGGCGGCGAACTCGTACTCGCCGGCCTTGAGCGTACCGGCCCTGCCCTCGAGCTCGAGGCCGGCCATGAAGATCCAGGGCTGGGCGATGACGCCGCTCTCCGCAAGCTCGCGCGCGACGCCGCGCAGCGTCGCACCATGCTGCACGACGACGACCTTGGACTCGGCGAGCGGCCCGGGTGCGGTATAGCTGCGCCAGCCCCAGCCGAGAATGGCAAGCAGCAGAACACCGAGAACCAGCGTGGCGCCGCGACACAGCCGGCGCGACGTCCACGTCATTTAGGGCGCCCGAGCGAAGATGAGCGAGGCGTTGGTGCCGCCGAAGCCGAAGGAGTTGGACAGCGCGTAACGCACGGGGCGCTCCTTCGCCTTGAGCGGCACGAGGTCGATGTCGCAGCCCTCCGACGGGTTCTCGAGATTGAGCGTCGGCGGCACCACGCTGTCGCGCATGGCGAGGATGCTGAAGATGGCCTCGACACTGCCGGCGGCGCCGAGCAGGTGGCCGATCGAGGATTTGGTCGACGACATCGAGAGCTTGTAGGCGTGATCGCCGAAAAGCCGCTTGACCGCGCCGAGCTCGATCTCGTCGCCGAGCGGCGTCGAGGTGCCGTGGGCGTTGATGTAGTCGATCCGGTCGGGGCTGAGATTGGCGCGCTTCAGCGCGTTGCGCATAGAGCGATAGCCGCCATTGCCGTCCTCGGCCGGGGCGGTGATGTGATGGGCGTCGCCTGACATGCCGTAGCCGACGATCTCGGCGTAGATCTTGGCGCCGCGCTTCTTGGCGTGCTCGAGCTCCTCGAGCACCACGATCCCCGCGCCCTCGCCCATGACGAAGCCGTCGCGCGCCTTGTCCCAGGGGCGCGATGCCTTGGCAGGCTGGTCGTTGAAGCCGGTCGAGAGCGCCCGCGCCGCGGCGAAGCCGGCGATCCCTAGGCGACATATCGCCGCCTCGGCACCGCCGCAGACCATGACGTCGGCGTCGTCCCACATGATCAGGCGCGCCGCGTCGCCGATGGCATGCGCGCCCGTCGAGCAGGCCGTGACAACGGCGTGGTTCGGGCCCTTGAAGCCATAGCGGATCGAGACATGGCCCGAGGCGAGATTGATGAGGCTCGCGGGGATGAAGAAAGGCGAGATCCGCCGCGGCCCGCGCTCATGCAGCGTGACCGCCCCGTCGGTGATGCCCGGCAGCCCGCCGATGCCGGAGCCGATCATCACCCCGGTGCGCTCGCGGTCCTCGTCGCCGTCGGGCTTCCACCCGGCGTCGGCGACCGCCTGATCCGCCGCGGCCATCGCGAAGAGGATGAACTCATCCATCTTGCGCTGGTCCTTGGGCGGGACCCAGTCATCGGCGTTGAAGAGCCCGGAAGCCGTATCGCCGCGCGGCACCTGTCCGGCGACTTTGGCCGGCAGGTCCGAAACGTCGAAGCTCTGAATGGCGCGGATGCCCGACTGGGCATCGACCAACCGCTTCCAGACGGTCTCGGCCCCCACACCCAGCGGGGTCACCAGACCAATACCGGTGACGACGACTCGTTTCATGATCGCTTGCGGAGTTTCCCGTGCGGACGGACCGCTCTCCTTGCCGAGGATCTCGGCAGCGGCCTCACTTGTTCGCTTCGATGAAGCTGACGGCGTCCTTGACTGTCACGATCTTCTCGGCGGCGTCGTCGGGGATCTCGCACCCGAACTCCTCCTCGAATGCCATCACCAGCTCGACAGTGTCGAGGCTGTCGGCCCCGAGATCGTCGATGAAGCTGGCGTTGTCGGTGACCTTGGATTCGTCGACGCCAAGATGCTCCACGACGATCTTTTTTACTCGCTCGGCGACATCGCTCATTGGTTGATACCTCGACGGATAAACGCGCTTGTGGACTGGGCTTCGGCTCACTGACAGGCCGAAGGAGATTCGGGCCAACCGCCGCCACGCATCTGGGTCGGGCCGGAGGCGCCGGTCACATAACACAGATCATGGCGGTTTGCCAGGACGGCTTAAATCATGGCCATTCCGCCATTGACGTGCAAGGTATGGCCGGTGACGTAGCGCGCCTCGTCGCTCGCCAGGAAGAGGACGGCGGCCGCCACCTCCTCCGGCGTGCCGACGCGTCCCATCGGCACCGATGTCGCGATGCGCTCGCGCTGCTCGGGGCTGAGCGCCTCGGTCATGGCGGTGGCGATGAAGCCGGGGGCGACGCAATTGACGGTGATGCCGCGCGACGCGAGCTCGGCGGCGAGCGCCTTCGACATGCCGATCATGCCGGCCTTGGCCGCGGCGTAGTTGGCCTGGCCCGGATTGCCGGTCACGCCGACGACCGAGGTGATGTTGACCACCCGGCCGTGGCGGCGGCGCATCATGCCGCGGATTGCCGCCCGGATCAGGCGGAAGGTGCCGGTCAGGTTGACCTGCAGCACCTTCTCCCACTCCTCGTCCTTCATGCGCAGCGCGAGCTGGTCGCGCGTCAGGCCGGCATTGTTGATGAGGATATCTAGCTGTCCCGCCTGCTCTTCCGCCGCCTTGACAAGCGCATCGGCCGCGGCGGGATCGGCGAGATCGCCGGTGGCGATGAAGGCACGCGCGCCGAGCTCGCCGGCGAGCGCCTCAAGCGCCGGGCGCCGTGTTCCCGCCAGCACCACCTTGGCGCCCGCGCCGTGGAGCGCGCGGGCAATGGCCCCTCCGATGCCGCCGGAGGCGCCGGTGACGAGCGCGCCCTTGCCACCGAGATCGAACATGTCCGGGATTCCTTTCCGCGCGGCGAGTGCGCTCACAACGTCTTCAGGAAGGCCTCGATCTCGCCCGGCGCGCCGATGGCGGAGGCGGCGAG
Source organism: Allostellaceae bacterium (assembly GCA_036383115.1). Lineage (GTDB taxonomy): Bacteria > Pseudomonadota > Alphaproteobacteria > ATCC43930 > CGMCC-115725 > DAHUYF01. The sequence goes on along the minus strand of DASVOY010000792.1, from coordinate 2,799 downwards.
TTCGCGGTCGATGCGCTTGGCGAGCCCGCTCAGCACGCGGCCCGCGCCGAGTTCGATGAGCGCGTCGACGCCGTTCTGTTTCATGTAAAGCACGCTCTCGCGCCAGCGCACCAGGCCGGTGACCTGCTCGACGAGGCGGCGTTTGATCTCCACAGGATCAGTCACCGCCGCAGCGGTGACGTTGGCGACGAGCGGCACATAGGACTCGCCGAGCCGGACCTCGCCCAGCGCCTCTTCCATCTCGCGCGCGGCGGGCGCCATCAGCGGGCAATGGAAGGGCGCGCTCACCGGCAGCATGATCGAGCGCTTGGCCCCGCGCGTCGCCGCGATCGCGACGGCGCGCTCCACCGCCGTCTTGTTGCCGCTGACGACGACCTGGCCGCCGCCATTGTCATTGGCGACGGCGCAGACCTCGCTCTGCGCCGCCTCGCGCGCCACGGCTTGCGCGGCATCGAGATCGAGCCCCAGCAGCGCCGCCATCGCCCCCGCCCCCACCGGCACGGCGCGCTGCATGGCCTGGCCGCGCCGCTTCAGAAGGCGCGCCGCGTCGGCGAGCGAGAAGGAATGAGCGGCGGCGAGCGCCGAGTACTCGCCCAGCGAATGTCCCGCGACGAAGGCGACATGGCGCTTGATGTCGAGACCGCCATCACGCTCGAGCACGCGCATCACCGCATAGCTCACCGCCATCAGCGCCGGCTGCGCGTTCTCGGTGAGGACGAGCTCCTCCTCCGGCCCCTCGAACATGAGGCGGGAGAGCTTCTGCCGCAGCGCCTCGTCGACCTCCTCGAATGTCTCGCGCGCGGCCGGGAAAGCACCGGCGAGGTCGCGGCCCATGCCGACCGCCTGCGAGCCTTGCCCGGGAAACACGAAAGCCCGCGTCATCTCGCCCCCTCGGCTCGTGCCGCCAATCGAATCAGAACAGACTCACATGCGTGTAGGGATCGCACCGGACATCCTCGTCGACGATCTGCTTGTCGTCCTCGGCCGGGAGTGTCTCGACCTTGACCGTCTCGTAGCCGAGGGTGCAGATCTGATTCACTTTCCAGTCGAGAAAACGCCGCATCTCCGCATCGGCCTCGGAGCTCGAGGAACCGGCCGGCCGGTCACCCGAGACGCCGAAGACGAGCCGCTCCGGCGGCGCATTGGTGGTGCAGGCCGCGAGCAGGGCGGCAACGGCGACGCTCGGCCAGACGCGCATGGAAGCTCCCCGGGCAATGGCGCGTGCCGGGATAGCATCGCCCCGAGAGGCTGTCCAGCTGGGCCGGTGTCGCGCCATTGTCTTGCTCGATGCCCTGGTGTCCGGCGTCAGAACACGAACGGGACCAGCACCTTCGTGCCGGCAGGGAAATCGGGAAACCTCTCGTGATACCAGCGCAACGTCTTGAGGCCGCGCGTGCTCAGATATCCAACCATGAACAGGAAGAGCAGCAGCAGTCCGAGATGCCGCGAGATCAGGAGGACACCGAGCCAGGCGACCAGCTCGAAGAGATAATGCGGGCAGACCGCGTAATCGAACAGCAGCCCGCGCGGGATGATGTAGCCTGTGCGGCCGCGGCGCAGATCGGCGAGGCGCTTGTGATGCAGGAAGTTGCCGGCCTCGCCGATCAGGTAGAGCACCACGCCGAGCCAGGCGAGCCCGTCCATCGTCGGCAGCGGCTGCCGGTTGAGGTAGCCGATCATGCCGGTGAGAAGCGAATAGAGGCCGGCGACCATCAGCACGGTGGTCGCATCCATCGGCCCGGAATATTTGTGGACGAAGAGGCTCTCGAGGCAGCGCTTGAGGAAATGCAGAAACACGGCGGCGAAGACGATCGCCTGGACTGTGGTCGGCCGGGCGAGATAGGGCAGCGCCATCACTGTCAGCACGGCGAGCGGGACGGAGTAGAGGACGAGCATGCCCAGCCGGCTCGGCACGCCGCTCGCACCGCGGAACTTGCTGTAACGGAGCTGCAACGGCCCCCAATATTCCATTGGGCCGGCCGAGAACGCCATGAGCGCCAGGGCGGCGTAGAAGGCGACGTTGAGGGTGCTCCACTCCGGATAGATCATAGCCACGTGTTCCCACGGCCCGATGAAAGCGGCGCCATGGTGGGCAGCAATCCTATCGCAAAGGTTAACGTGACCTTCGGCGGGCAGGGCGGACTTGCATCAAGGGCGCCTTGATGTATAGTGCGCGGCCTCCTTGCCGGCCCAGGCCGGCTAGGCCCGGGCGGCTGACCGTCGGATGATCCGACCAGCGCCGGGCCGCGAACAGCCATAAGGAGCTATCATTCATGCCGTTTTACGAAAACGTCTTCATTGCGCGCCAGGACATCTCGGCGCCGCAGGTCGAGGCGCTCGCCGAGACCTTCGCCGGGATCGTCACCGCGCAGGGCGGCCAGGTCACCAAGCGCGAATACTGGGGCCTGCGCAATCTCGCCTACCGCATCAAGAAGAACCGCAAAGGCCACTACATGCTCTTCAATCTCGATGCGCCGCCGGCGGCGGTCAACGAGCTCGAGCGCAACATGCGCATCAACGAGGATGTGCTGCGCTATCTGACCGTGCGCGTCGAGGCGCTCGAGGAAGGTCCCTCCGCGGTGATGCAGAACCGCGGCCGCAGCGAGGAGCGCGACCGAGATCGGGACCGCGATCGTGATCGCGGCGGACGGCGCGGTTTCGGCGACCGCGACCGTGACCGTGAATCGGCGCCGCAATCCGGCGGCGAGGGAGGTGAGGAATGAGCGACGGCGAGCGTCATGGCGGCGGTGGCGGCGGGCGTCCAGCCACCCGGCGGCCTTTCTTCCGGCGGCGCAAATC
>DASVOY010000791.1:0-2741 GCA_036383115.1 Allostellaceae bacterium | reverse complement strand
AAGGAGCGCCGCTACAGAACTCTCAACACGTGCTGCCGGGCAGGGTTCCGCCCGGGCCGGCGCCGGCCGGCCAGGGCAGCAGGCATGTGGTCAGGCATCCCGCCGCGCGGATTGGCCGCCTTCGAGGGCGAGTGGCACGCGGCCGCGGCGCAGCGCGCCGTCGAAGGCGATCTCGGAACGGGCCGGAGCCGACGCGACCCGGTGCAGCGCCGGCACGCGGCCAGGCTCGGGCCGCTCGGGCACCATGCCCATGAGCTGGCGCAGCATCTCGCGGCCGCGCGACAGGCGCGAGCGGATGGTGCCGACCGGCACGTTGAGGACGGCGGCCACCTCCTCGTAGCGCATGCCTTCGAGCCCGACCAGCAGCAGCACCGAGCGCTGCTCCTCCGGGAGCTTGGCGATGGCGCGCTCGAGATCGCGCAGCTCGAGCCGCTTGCCCTGGTTGGGGGCCGAGGTGAGCATAGGCTCGCTGTCGGACAATCCTACGGCGGATCCCTCGCGCACCGCGCGACGCACGTGGTTGACGTACTGGTTGTGCAGGATGGTGAACAACCACGCGCGCAGGTCGGTGCCTTTCTGCCAGAGATGGACCTTGCTGAGCGCCCGGGTGAGGCAGTCCTGCACCAGGTCGTCGGCGGCGTTGATGTCGCGGGTGAGCGCCCTGGCGTAGCGCCGTAGGCGCGGAATTTCCTCCTCGATTTTCCGACAGATGTCCGCCATCCCAATGCTCCCTTCGCGCGTCCCGCTGGCGACGCTCAGTGGTGTTCAACGTAAAGCGGCGAGATGAGTTAACTTTACCGGCCTCCTGTAATTGCTTGATGTCAGCGCCGCCGGATTTCTGTAATAAATTGTAACGCCGTGTAATCGTAGACCCGCACGCGCATCACGCTAACATCGCTCGGGCGGCACCCACCGGAGCGATATTGCATCGTCGCCGAAGATGGGCCAAATTGAACCGAGCCATGAAAGCGACAGGCCATATCCTTGTGGTGGACGACCAGAAGGAGATATGCGACGTCGTCCAGCAGTATTTGTCGAGCGAGGGCTACCGGGTCAGCGTCGCCAATGACGGCGGTGGCATGCGCCGCGTGATGGCGCAAGCGGAGGTGGACCTCGTCATCCTCGACCTTATGCTGCCGGGCGAGGACGGATTGACGCTCGCTCGCCAGCTGCGCGAAGAATCAGGCGTCGGCATCATTATCCTCACCGGGCGCGGCGAGACCGTCGATCGCATCATCGGCCTCGAGATGGGCGCCGACGATTACCTGCCCAAGCCCTTTCATTTGCGCGAGCTGCTGGCCCGGGTGAAGAGCGTGCTGCGCCGCGCCTCGAGCCGGGTGCAGAAGGAGAAGCCGGGCGGCGGGCGGGCCAAGGCGCGCTTCGCCGGCTGGCATCTCGATCTCTCGACGCGCGAGCTGGTCTCGCCCAGTGGCGGCGAGGTGCGGCTCACCACCGGCGAGTTCGATCTGCTCGCCGCCTTCGTCAACAACGCCAATCAAGTCCTCAGCCGCGACCGGCTGCTCGACCTCGCCCGCAACCGCGAGGCCGGACCTTTCGACCGCACCATCGACGTCCAGGTCGGCCGGCTGCGCCGCAAGCTCGAGCCGGACCCGCAGAAGCCGACCATGATCAAGACGGTCCGCGGCACCGGGTACATCTTCACCCCCACCGTCGAAGTGGGCTGACGCCCGCCGGCCTGCCGGAACGGCCGCGCCGCGCCTCCTGTTAGGAAATGCGGGCCGCGTTGTCGCGGCTCCGCTCGCCGCAGCGCAGGAGGGGTGGCATGGCGGAGGAGAAGGAAACCCTGCCGGCGCAGCATCAGGAGCGGCAACCCGGGATCGAGAGCGAGATGACGCCGCCACCGCGCGTCTGGGCCGAAGGCCGGCAGGGCTGCGGCAGGCTCGACGGCCGGGTCGCCATCATCACCGGCGGCGACAGCGGCATCGGCCGCGCAGTCGCCATCGCCTTTGCCCGCGAAGGCGCCAAGGTGGCGATCGTCTACCTCAATGAGCACAAGGATGCGCAGGAGACGAAGCGCCTCGTCGAGAAGGAAGGCGGCGCGATCCGGCTGATGGCCGGCGACGTCGGCGATGAGGGCTTCTGCCGCCGCATCGTCGATGACACCATGCGCGGCTTCGGCCGCCTCGATATCCTCGTCAACAACGCCGGCGAGCAGCATCCGGAGAGCAAGCTCGAGGAGATCACGGCGGAGCAGCTCGAGCGCACCTTCCGCACCAACATCTTCGCCTATTTCTTCCTGGCCAAGGCGGCGCTGCCGCACCTGAAGGAAGGCGCGGCGATCGTCAACACCACCTCGGTCACCGCCTATCGCGGCAGCCCGCATCTGCTCGACTATTCCGCCAGCAAGGGGGCGATCGTATCGTTCACCCGCTCGCTGAGCCTGGCGCTCGCCGAGCGCAAGATCCGCGTCAACGCGGTGGCGCCGGGGCCGATCTGGACGCCGCTCATCCCCTCGACGTTCAGTGCCGAGGAAGTGGCGAAATTCGGCAAGAAGGTGCCGATGCAGCGGCCGGGCCAGCCCGAGGAGGTGGCGCCCTGCTACGTCTTCCTGGCGAGCGACGAGTCCTCCTACATGAGCGGCCAAGTGCTGCACCCGAATGGCGGCGAGGTGATCAACACCTGACGCGGCTTCCGCGCGGGGAGGGAAAGAGCTACAGGCCCGCGGCCCCGGATTCCGGTCGGGCGGGTGCCGGTGACGGCGGGTCCCGCGGAAACCCGCG
>DASVOY010000790.1:0-5995 GCA_036383115.1 Allostellaceae bacterium | reverse complement strand
CAAGGCGTCGTGCAGGCCGATGCCGACGATCTGCGCAGCGTGCTCGCCTGGCTCGGCGTGCCGGCGGACGCGGTGCCCGCGGATCGCCTGCACAAGTCATCGCTGTCGGGCCGCTTCACGGTGACCGGCGACCGACTCGACCTCGCGGGCATCGAGGCGACACTCGATGCGACGCGGTTGAAGGGTGCGGCGACGGTGATCTTGCGCGAGCGGCCCGGCATCGGCCTGCGGCTCGTCGCCGATCGCTTCAATCTCGACGCCTATCTGCCGGGCGCTGCCGCAGCGGCAGGGCCGACGGGCGATGCAGCGCCGCCGCATGCGGCAAGCGGCGCTCTCGTCGGATCCTTCGACACCAACCTCGACGCGCATGTCGAGGCGCTCACCTGGCACGGCCAGCCGCTAGGCGACGTGCATCTCGCCGGCACGCTGCAGAACGGCGACGCGACGATCCGCGAGTTGAGCATCGGCGATCTCGGCGGCGCCGCGGTGCGGCTCAGCGGCGCCATCCAGGCGCTCGCCGGCGGTACGCCCAAGGGGCAGCTCGCCTTCGACCTAAGCGGACCGGAGTTCGACCGGGTGTTGCGCGTCCTCTGGCCCGGGCTCGCGACGGGCCGCAGCTACGGCGATTTCCGCCTGGGCGGCGGCGTGTCACTGGACGGGGAGAAATTGTCCGTCACCGGCGACCTCGAGATGCTCCAGGGCCGCCTCCATGTGACCGGCGACCTATCGGCGGGCGGGGCATCGGCTCTCGACGTCGCCATCGAGCATCCGAGCTTCGCCGGGCTGGTGCGCAATTTCAGCCCGGGCTACCGGCCCGCGGGCGGCGATCCCGGAGCGTTCAGGCTTGCCGGCCGGGTCACCGGCGCGCCGCCGCATTTCTCCGTCGACCGGCTGACGCTCGCCATCGGCGAGAGCACGCTCGACGGCAAGGTCGATGTGGCCCTGGGCGGTGTCCGACCGCTGCTCACCGCCGATGTCAAGATCGGCGACTGGGCCATCGACCGGCTGCTCGGCTCGCGACAGACCGCGATGCTCGGCGCCGCTGGCCGCCATGCCGCTCTTCTGCCCGGCGTCCTCCTGGCGCAGGCGCGAGCTGCGTCACCCGCCAATAGCTGGTCGCACGAGCCGATCGATCTCGCCGTCCTGACGCTTGCCGACATCGATCTCGGCCTGACCGGCCGCAGCCTCGCCGATGGCGGCTGGCGCGTCGACCAGCCGGCGCTCACGGCCACGGTCAAGGACGGCGCGCTCGCGGTGAAGCGGCTGACGGGCAGCGTTCTCGGCGGCAGCATCGACGCCAGCGGCAGCGTCGACGGCGCCGCGATGCCCGCATTCCGCTCACGCCTGATGCTCAGGGACGCCGATCTCAAGCAGGCGCTCGCCGACGCGGCCGGTGTGGCGATCGTCGACGGCCGGTTCGATGTCGACGCCTCGATTGCGGGCGAGGGGCGGAGCCCAGCGGACATGGTTTCGCACCTCGCGGGCGACGCGACGTTGCACGCGCACGACGGCGCTGTTTCCGGCATCGATCTCGCGGCGGTCAACGCTCGGCTGAGCGCGCCCGATCGCCCTGCCGACCTGCTCGGGCTGATCCGGAGCGGAGCGGGAGGGCGAACGGCGTTCTCGGCGCTTCAAGGCAGTTTCCATCTCGCCGACGGTGTCGCGCGCAGCGACGATATCCGCCTCGTCGCCGACGGCGGCGAGGGCAAGGCGAGTGCGAGCTTCAACCTGCCGCAATGGACGCTGGCGAGCCGCATCGAGCTGCGCCCCATTGGCGTTCAGGATGCGCCGCCTCTGGTCCTGCGCCTCGAGGGGCCGATCGACCAGCCGAACGAGGTGTTCGAGATCAACGCGCTGGAGCAGTTTCTCGAGAAACGGCAGCAGCGGTAGGGGTTGTCGACGCCTATCGCCGCTATTCGGTTGCGATCCTGCGGGCGACGTCGACGGAGCCGAGGACACGCTTGTTGTCGCGCCGGGCTTTGCTGACGTTTCTTTGGAAGACCTGCTGAAGGTCATCGCCGAAGCTGGTGCTGGCCGCGTCCAAGGTCTGCACCACCTTGATTCGACCGTCCGCGCCGACCATGCGCTTCTTGCCGACAGACCCTTTCTTCGGCTTCATCTTCCTTTCGATCGCTAATGCCCGCGACGAAGTCCCAGCTCTCCCCGCCTGTAGCAGTCGAGGACGAAGAGCCGCAAGGCGCTCGACAGATTGCCGCGCCGCTCCGCGTCGACGGCGGCGATGATGGCGGTGACCGACGTGCCGCGGCGCCGCGCCACCTCGCGCAGATCCTCCCAGAACGCCTCCTCGAGCGACAGGCTCGTCGAGTGTCCGGCGATCATCACGGAGCGCTTGCGGACGAGGCCCGGCATCAGCTCGGCCCGATCATCGCCTCGGGACGCACCCAGCGATCGAACTCTTCGGGCGTGACATAGCCGAGCGCCACCGCCGCCTCCTTGAGGCTGGTGCCCTCGGCATGGGCCTTCTTCGCCACTTGTGCGGCTTTGTCGTAGCCGATATGCGGGTTGAGCGCGGTCACCAGCATCAGCGAGCGATGCAGCAGCTCGTCGATCCGCGCGCGGTTGGGCTCGATCCCCGCCACGCAATTGTCGGCGAAGCTGCGCGCCGCATCGGCCAGGAGCCGGATCGACTGCAGCAGGTCGTAGATGATGACCGGCTTCATGACGTTGAGCTCGAACTGCCCCTGGCTGTCGGCGATGGTGATGGTGACGTGGTTGCCGATCACCTGCGCCGCCACCATGGTGAGCGCCTCGACCTGGGTCGGGTTGACCTTGCCCGGCATGATCGACGAGCCCGGCTCGTTCTCCGGCAGATGCAATTCGCCCAGGCCCGAGCGCGGCCCCGAGCCCATCAGGCGGATGTCGTTGCCGATCTTCATCAGCGACGCCGCCAGCACGTTGAGCGCGCCCGATACCTCGACGAGCGCGTCGTGGCTTGCGAGAGCCTCGAACTTGTCGGCGGCCGAGGTGAAGGGAAGACCGGTGATCTCCGCCGCGGTCGCGGCGAAGCGCTCGGCAAAGCCCTTTTTCGCATTGAGCCCGGTGCCGACGGCGGTGCCGCCCTGGGCGAGCGGATAGAGCCGGGGAAGGCAAGCCTCGACGCGCTCGATGCCGAGCTCGATCTGCCGCGCATAGGCGCCGAATTCCTGGCCGAGCGTCAGCGGCGTCGCGTCCTGGAGATGGGTGCGGCCAATCTTGACGATGTCGGCGAACTCGCGCGCCTTGGCGGCGAGCGCGCCGCGCAGGTGGCGCAGCGCCGGCAGCAGGCGATGCTGGATCTCCTTGACCGCGGCGATGTGCATCGCCGTGGGAAAGCTGTCGTTCGAGGATTGGCCGCGGTTGACGTGGTCGTTGGGATGGACCGGGCTCTTGGCGCCGCGCTTGCCGCCGAGCAGCTCGTTGGCGCGGTTCGCCAGCACCTCGTTCATGTTCATGTTGGTCTGGGTGCCGGAGCCGGTCTGCCACACCACCAGCGGGAACTCGTCGTCGAGCTTGCCGGCGATTATCTCCTCCGCGGCATCGGCGATGGCTTTGCCGAGCTTCGCGTCGAGCTCGCCCATCGCCATGTTGGTGAGCGCCGATGCCTTCTTCTCGATGGCAAGCGCGCGGATGAGCGGCGCCGGCATGCGCTCGCCGCCGATGCGGAAATTCTCGACCGAGCGCTGCGTCTGGGCGCCCCAATAATGCTCGGCAGGCACGGCGATGTCGCCCATCGTGTCGCGCTCGATGCGGGTCTTGGTGGCAGCGGCCATGTCGCGGCTCCTCGCTGATGCCGGCCTTAATATGGGCGGCGGAGGCGCCCGGCGTCAGCCCTGCCGAGCATCAGGCGCAGGATCGGGCGGCGCCGGTCATTTCCAGCATTCGAGGCGCACCGTCACCGAGAGCGCCTGATCCGCCACCGCCGCGACCGAAAGCGGCTGTCCCGGAGGCGCCGTCTGGACCTCGATTCCTTGGCCCTTGAGGAAACCCTTCGCCTCCTCGCCGTTGATGGCGAAATTGATGTTCTCGGGGATGGAGCCGGTCGCCTTGGCCAGCTTCAGCGTGCTCATCGTCGCCACGATCACGCCGACGATGTGTCCGCTCGCGTCGAGCAGCGGGCCGCCGCTGTTGCCGGGCTGTATCGGCGCCGAAATCTGCAGCAGCTGCCGGTCGTCGCGCGGCCCTGCGAGCGCGCTGATGATCCCGGTGGTGACAACCGGGTCGGAGGTGAGGAGCCCCGACAGCGGAAAGCCCACGACAACGACGCTCTCGCCGGGACGCAGCCTCTCGCTGCCATGGAAGACGGCGGCGGGTGTCGCATGCGCCAGCTGCAGCAAGGCGAGATCGCGGCGGGGGTCGGTGGCGAGAACCTTCGCCGGCGTCGCTTTCTCGCCCTCCGTGACGCGCACCTCGGCGCATTGCGCGACGACGTGATTGTTGGTGACGAGGTGTCCCGCCGTGCTGACGAAGAAGCCGGAGCCGGTGGCGAAGAGCTCGGGACCGGCGGCCTGCCGCTTCGTCTTGCGGGAGCGGGATCGCGGTCCGATCTCCGCCGCCTGTGGTCGCCAATCGCGAACCGCCTCCTCGGCGGCGTCCAACTGTTTCTTCGACAGCTGCGCGGCAACCCGCTTCAGCCCCTTCTCGTCCTCCTTGCGGTTCGGATCGTCCGCATCCTTCAGGGCGACGCGGTACCAGAAATACGCTTCCTCCATATCGGCATCGACGCCAAGCCCGCGCTCGTAGAGCGAGGCGAGGCGGCCCGGCGCCAGCCGGTCGCCATGCTCGGCCGCGGCTTCGTACCATTTGGCGGCGCTTCGGTAATTGCGACGCACGCCGTCGCCCAGCTCATAAACCGAGCCGAGAACGGCTTGCGCCGTTGGCATCCCTTGTGCCGCGGCGAGTTTGAACCATTTCACCGCCTCCTTCATGTCTCCGTCCGGCGGCATGCCCAGGAGCCCCATCAGGAGCTGCGCCTGCGGGATGCCCTGCTCCGCCGCCTGCCGCGCCCATTTCTTCGCCTCGACCAGGTCGCGGGCGACGCCATCGCCCTCCTGGTAGGCTCTGGCGAGGTTGTAGGCAGCGGCGCCATGACCCTGCTCGGCCGCGCGGCGGAACCAGCGTGCGGCCTCCGTGGCATCGCGCTTGACCCCTTTGCCTTCGGCGTAGAGCACGCCGAGCCAGCTCTGGCAGCTGGGATCGCCGGCCTGGGCATCCGTCTGACAGGCGCGCAGCGCGCCGGCGAAATCCCCTTTGTTGTAGGACTCGGCGGCTTCACGCGCCGATGCGGCAGCGGGACGCGCAGCAATCCCAAGCGCCATCAATGACAAGAGAACCGCGATCAAGAACCGCATCTGCACCCCTTTCCGCGGGAGCGGAAAAGGCTAACGCAGCAAGCGAGAGCGCGCTATCAGAAATCAACCTGAGGCTGCCAGGGTCCGCGGCAGACTTGCGGGTGGTCAGTGCCGAGGGGTCAAGCCCTGCCGGTTGTGCGGTCGCTTGGCCAGTTCGACGAACTGTGCCCGCTGCTCGGGCGAGAGGACGGCGAGGAACCGGCCGAGCGCAGCCGATACGTCCATTTGGTAGGCCCGGCGGTTCTCGGTGGCCTCGTCCACCAATTGGCTGATGCGTGCCTGGTCCGGCTGCGCCGCCCCGAGCTCGTCCCAGATGCTCTGGAACACCGGGCGATTGCTGTCGCGCAGGCGCTGGCTCCGGTCCAGCATCTCGCGCTGGAGCTGCTGGAAAGCGCCGCGCTGATGCTGCGAGAGATTGATCTCGTCGGCGACCCGCGCCAGGCGCTCGGGGAAGGCCGACACGGGTTCTGCGGCGCGCGTCCACAGCAGCCCCGCTACGAAGAAAATGTTGAGGGTGAGCGACAGCGCCAACGCCACCCACAGCAGGCGGCCGCGCGTGCCGGCGTTTGCCCCCGCCTCGGCAACGCTGCTCATATGCTCGGCTCCTCGCCGACGCTCTGGAAGAGACCCGACGGGGGATCGAGGAG
>DASVOY010000789.1:0-6155 GCA_036383115.1 Allostellaceae bacterium | reverse complement strand
CGCTTCAAGGACCTGTTCCAGGAGGTCTACGAGAAGGAGTACGCCGATAAGTACAAGGCCGCCGGCGTCACCTACGAGCACCGGCTCATCGACGACATGGTGGCCGCCGCGCTCAAGTGGAGCGGCGCCTTCGTGTGGGCGTGCAAGAACTACGATGGCGATGTGCAGTCGGACGTGGTGGCGCAGGGCTTCGGCTCGCTCGGCCTGATGACTTCGGTGCTGCTCACGCCGGACGGCAAGACGGTCGAGGCGGAGGCGGCGCACGGCACAGTCACGCGCCATTACCGGCTGCACCAGCAGGGCAAGGAGACCTCGACCAACCCGATCGCTTCGATCTTCGCCTGGACGCAAGGCTTGGCCTATCGCGGCGAGTTCGACGGCACGGCCGACGTCAAACACTTCGCCAAGACGCTCGAGAAGGTGTGCGTCGACGCGGTGGAGGCCGGCATGATGACGAAGGACCTCGCCGTGCTGATCAGCCCCGATCAGCCGTGGCTCACCACCAACAAGTTCCTTGACGTCCTCGATCAGGCGCTGCGGAAGGCCATCAAGTAGTCGCCGCCGTCGTTTTACGCCGATCCCGGCCGGGCCGCGTTTGCCAAGCATGGCAAAGCGGTCCCATGCCGGGAGGTGTCGATGAAGGGCGTGCTGTTCGCCTCCGTGTCCATCGTGGCCCTGACGCTCGGCGCCAGGAGCCTCTTGCGCGAGAGGCAGCCGTCGCGCCCTGCCAGCGACCTGTCCCGCGCGCGCGTGAAGACGTGGAACAGTCCGCCGCTTGGCGCCGCGTCGCGATCACGGCCGCACGGCTCGGCGGGCGAGAGTGTGGATGTGGCCGAGGTCACGCGGAATTTCCTGCTCTTTTTCATCGTCCCGCTCTGGGCCTGCGTCGGGATCGCCGACTGGCTGTGCCACCGCGCGACCAGCATCGAGACGACGACCGGAGCAAAGGAGTCCATCATCCACCTGCTGATGCTGCTGGAGATGGGCATGCCCGTGCTCATGGGCCTCTTCCTCGAGATCACCTCGCCGGTCATCGCCTTGATGATCGCCTCGTTTTTCCTGCACGAGGCGACGGCGCTGTGGGATGTAAGCTACGCCGTGAGCCGCCGCGAGGTGCCGCCGATCGAGCAGCACGTCCACAGCTTCCTCGAGCTGCTGCCGCTGCTGGCGGTCTCCTTCATCGTCGTGCTGCATTGGCCGCGCTTCCGGGCACTGTTCGTGCGCAACAGCCATGACCCCGGGCCGGCGTTCCGGCTAAAGGAGAAGCCGCTGCCGCCGAGCTACAGCATCTCCGTGCTGGCGAGCATGACGCTGCTCGAGGGGCTGCCGTATCTCGAGGAGCTCTGGCGTTGCCTGCGCGCGAGCGGTTTCCGCTTGGTGCCGCCGGCGGGACGCGGGGAGCGATCGACGGCCGCGGCCCGCGCTTGACGCGCGGGATCAGTGCCGGGAAATCCCGCTCGCGATCATAGGGGCACTCGGCGCTGCGCCGGCGGCCGTCGAGCCGCGATAGGCGCCGATCGATCCTACCGCGCCACCGGCCGCCGGGACGCTGCCACCGACTTGAGATGCGGACGGACCGTAGAAGGTACCTGTCATCGTTCCACTGATCCCCCCGTTGGCCAAGCTGCCGGCGATTCCGGAAATCGATCCCGATGAGAACGAAGCGGTGCCGAGAGACCCCGTGCCGAATGTCGACGATAGGTTGACGCTCCCGCTGAGAGATCCCGTAGCTCCACCCGCGGTCGCAGGCGCTGCTGTCGCGCCGCCGAATGCACCGATGACGCTCGTGCCGCCGCCCTGCATCGCGAAAGTGCCGCCCATCTCCTGGCCTTGCGGCCCGAAAATGCCGCCCTGCACGCTGCCGCTCAAAGCCTTGTTGTTCATGGCGGCCATCGGGCCGGAGAACCTGTAGGAGTCCGCCGCGAAGCCAGCGGTGAAACTGTAGCTGTCATACGGCGTCCGGTTGCCGCTCGGGTCCAGCTGGTTCATCGTCAGGCCGCCCGCGACCGTCCCGCGGCCAAAATCCGCGGTCGCGCTGAAAGTGCCGGAGAGCTGACGGGTGGTTGTGCCATCGCTGGCGCTGCCGACGGCGTTGCCGGCGTAGCTTGCGGTCCCGATCTTGGGCAGCGCGCCGTAAGGCGTGTTGGTGCCTGTGGCAAAGGTGTTAGGCGTTCCGGTTGCACTGACGTTGTTCCACATGCCGTAGCTGGAGTAGCTCAGCGTGTCTCCGGCCATCACCGTCTGCGGTGAGCCCTCTGCTTGGCTGGCGGCCTGAGTGCCGCCGGCGCTTGCCGAACCCGCGCCGCCGCTACTGCCGGCAGGCGCGGCGCCCCCACCGGGAGTCGTCGGGCCGGAGCCGCCACCGCCACCGCCGCAAGCAGCGACCGAAACCAGCAGCGTCAAACACAAGGTTGCCCGCTTGTTCATCATCGCCTCTTCCCCCAGTAGACCTTGCCGCAGCAAAGCATCCTGTCGCCTGGTTGAACGACGCCGGTTGAAGTCCTATCCCTGATTTCTACTTTTTTGCCGGCGCCCGACGCTTCCGGGACACGTGAGACGTCGGTCCGCTAGAACTGCCGCGTGAAGCCGAGCTGGAACTGGTTGCGGTTGTATTTGAACAGCGACTCATTCGACTGATTGGTGGTGTAGCTGTAGCTGAGCACCGGGGCGAAGCCGAAGATCGTGAAGTCGCGCTTATAGAGCGAGATCTTCGCGAAGTACTGCCGGTCGGCGCGGCGCACGCCGAACAGCGGATCCGTGGCCTGGTAGTTCCACCATTGCACCTCCGGCGCCACGTTGACGGTGATGCCGTAGGCGAACTCCTGCTGATAGGCGAGCCCGAGCTTGTAGTACCAGTTCGAGAAGACATCGGACTCGGCCGACTGATAGCCGACGCCGATGCTGCCGCGCACGAAGCTGCTCGGCGTGATATAATAATCGAGAAAATTGCCCTGATCGATGTAGTAGCCGTTCAGAAACTTTTGCGTGTCGTAGGACGTGCTCACGCCTTCCACGTAGCTCGACAGCAGCAGCTGCTTGGTCAGCCAGTACTGGCCCTCGAGTCTGCCGCCGACGCCGACGCTGTAGGCCTGTTCCCCATACCAGCGCTTGGACGCGATCCCCAGCACGCTGATGTCGCCGCGCTCGAAGAACCATTGCGGTCCGATGCGACCACGAGCCTGCGCGTCGTCGAACGCCTTGTCGCTCGGATATTTCAGGCCATAGAGCGTCGCACCGGTGCGCAGGCGAAGATCGGGCTGGAGCGGCGCCCGGTATTCACCGTCGATGGTGCCGGTGATGCCGACGCCGGATTGCTGCCGCGCCTGCGGCGAGAGCGCGAAGGGCAAACCGAACAGCGTGACACGGTCGCTGGTCGTCGCCTTATTGATGTTGGTGTCGGGCGCGACGCCCAGGTCGAGGCTGTAGACGAAACGCTTGCGCGAGCGAATGATGGCGAGATAGCGCTCGACATTGTCGATGACGGTGTCGGGGAGATCGCCCTCGGCCAGCGCGAGATGGAAATTGTACTCCGCCGCGTCGTCGTCACCGGTCTCGAACAGCGCGCGGGCAAGATCGAGCCGGACGCGCACGAGCGATGGATGATTGACGATGATCTTGCGATAATACGGGATCGCCTCGGCGAATTTCTTCTGCCGACTCTCGATCTCGCCCATGAGGAAGAGCGCCTCCGCCGAGGACGGGTCGTCGGCGAGCGCCAGCGAGAGGATTTTCGCCGCGGTTGAGTAATCGCGGAGCGTGATGGCGAGCTTCGCCGCTTCGATTGGCGGAAGCGTGATCCCCGGGGCTTTGTCGGACGCGTCGCGGGGCGTGAGTTCCGACCCCAGCGCCGTCGCGGCAACCGCGATCGACAGAAAAGCGCCGCCGAGCAGGCGCAATGTGCGGGACATGATGGAAACCGGTTCGAAGCGACGAACGGCGGGCGACCGGCCCGCCGTCCATCGCATTCAGTCGACTATTGCTTCACGCCACCGGCCGCGCCGATGATTTTCGTCTGGCCGCCCGCCACGGAGAAGACGTTGCCGATCTCCTGCGCGCCGCCACCGTAGACGGACCCCGCCATGCTGCCGCTAAGCTGGGTCGGCACCAGCTCCGAAGTCCCCGATGAGGTCACCATGCCGGCGAACTTCGGCGTACCCGACGTGAATGATCCGGTGCCGGAGAGGACCGGTCCTTTTGCCACGCTGCCATCCGCAGCGATGGTGGACAGGCTCGCCGTCCAATCGACTTCGCGGGAGCCGAAATTTGCCGTCCAATTGGACGTGCCCACCACGTTGAAGTTCTGGCCCGCGGTACTCCCGGTGCCGACCGCGCTGCCGGCATAGGTTGCCGTCGCACCCGATGCGCTCAGCGTGGCCATATCTGCGGCCGATGTCGGCGTGCCCGTCGAGAACGCGCCGACCGTCACATTGCCGTTCGCATCCGTGTGCGACCATATGCCGTAGTTTGAGGCGCTGAGGCTGCCGCTGTTGTCCAGGACAAGCACGTCGTTGCCGTCCTTGACGATGCCGAGATTCGTGAACAGCGTGTCGGTGGCGGTATCGCCGAGGTTGCTGATGGGGACGCCGTTGAACGTCGCATCCTGCAGCCCCTGCACGTTGCCGGTCGTCGTGAAGGTATGGTCGATGCCCGGCGACGCCACGTGGATAGTGATCGTCGACGGATTGGCGGCGGTGCCGTCGCCCTGAACGAGGGTCGCCGTTTGCGATGTCTGATCGTTGGCCATGTTCGCATCGCCGAGTCCCGATGCGCCCGATGACGCGGCGACGGAGGGATTGCTGAACCCCGTGCTGGAGCCGCTCCCCTGCGTGGCCGTGCTGCCAGCACCGGTGGCTGGCGGAGCTGAGCCACCACCGCCGCCGCCTCCGCCACCGCAGGCCGCCGTCGAGGCCAGCAGTGCCAGACACAGAACTGTACGCGTCCTGATCATTCCACTTCTCCCGCATCTCCGATTGTGTCCGGGTCAAGCATTCCCGACGGGAGGTTGAACAGCGGGACGGGGCGTTGTATCCATTACGCACTCTTTTTTGCTCGCACTCGCGCTTTGGGAGAATGCGTCGCGCGCCGGCCCAGGGCGATCATGCCCGCGCGAAGATTTCACGGGACGGGATTCGCAACCGTAGATCGGAACGGCATGCTCGGCGGCGTCAGGCCGCCGCTTGCGCCTTCTCGGCGACGGCGCGCTCGACCGCGGCGAGCGCGGCCTCGGCACGGCCGGCATCGGGGCCACCAGCCTGGGCCATGTCGGGGCGGCCGCCGCCGCCCTTGCCGCCCAAAGCCTCGGCGCCGAGGCGCACGAGGTCGACGGCGTTGAAGCGCTGGGTGAGGTCATCGGTCACGCCGACGACGAGCGAGGCCTTGCCCTCGGCACTGGCGACGAGCGCGACCACGCCCGAGCCGATCTCGCGCTTCATGTCGTCGGCGAGGCTCTTCAGCGCCTGGGCGGGCACGTTGTCGACCACGCGCCCGGCGAATTTGACGCCGCCCAGATCCTTGGCCGCGCTCCGCTGCGCGCTGCCGCCGCTGGCGATGAGGCGGCGGGCTTCGCTCAACTCGCGCTCGAGCCGCTTGCGCTCCTCGAGCAGGCTCGTGAGCCGCGCCGGCAGCTCGGCCGGCGTGGCGCGGACGGCCGAGGCCGCCTCGCGCAGCAATGCTTCCTCCTGCTCGACATGGATCTCGGCGGCGGCACCGGTCAGCGCCTCGATGCGACGGACGCCGGCGGCGACCGCGCTCTCCGAGACGATCTTGAAGAAGCCGATATCGCCGGTGCGCCGCACATGCGTGCCGCCGCAGAGCTCGACCGAGAACGGCCCGAGCGCATGGCCGTGCGCGTCGGTCTCCTCGCCCATGGCGACGACGCGCACCTCCTCGCCGTATTTCTCGCCGAAAAGGGCGAGCGCGCCCGCCTCGACCGCCTTCTCGGGCGTCATCAGGCGGGTCTTGACCTCGCTGTTCTGGCGGATGCGGTTGTTGACCTCGGCCTCGATGACGCGGATGTCCTCGGGCGTGAGCGCGCGTGGATGGCTGAAATCGAAGCGCATGCGGTCGGGCGCGACGAGCGAGCCCTTCTGCGTCACATGCTCGCCCAGCCGGCGGCGCAGCGCCTGGTGCAGCAGGTGCGTCACCGAGTGGTTGGC
>DASVOY010000788.1:0-3154 GCA_036383115.1 Allostellaceae bacterium | reverse complement strand
CGCGATTGCCATCCTCGACCGGCTCGGCGCCAAATATGAGACCGTCGACGTGCTCCAGGACCAGGAGATCCGCGCCGGCATCAAGGATTATTCCGAGTGGCCGACCATCCCGCAGCTCTACGTCAAGGGCGAGTTCGTCGGCGGCTGCGATATCGTGCGCGAAATGTTCGAGACCGGCGAGCTCGGCGGCTTCCTCAAGGACAAGGGCATCGAGACCCGCGCCGCCTGAGGCGCAGCGGTCGATCTTCCCGACGCCCTCCGGCTCACCGCCGGAGGGCGTTCGCTTGTCCTCCCGCGCGCATCTCCCTGAGCTTGCCGACGATTCCGGTTGGGAAGAAATAGACGATCAGGACAAAGAGCACGCCGAGCCAGAGCAGCCAGCGCTCCGGATCGAACAGCGCCGCCACCACCGGCCAGCCGGCGAGGGCGCCGGCGACCGCCCCCATCGCCGGCTGCAGATAATACTCGGCCATGACCAGGACGACCGCGCCGAGCGCTGGCCCGTAGAGCGTGCCCATCCCGCCGATCACCACCATCAGCAGGATGTCGACCATGAGGTCGAAGGAGAGCGTCGCCGCCGGCCCGTTGTAGCGCAGCAGCAGCGCCATCATCGTTCCCGCCAGCGCCGCCATCGCCGCCGAGAGCGCGCCGGCGAGGGTGCGGTAGATCACGGTGCGGTAGCCCAGCGCCTCGGCGCGGAAGGCGTTCTCACGGATCGCCTGCAGCACGCGGCCGAAGGGCGAGTTGACGATGCGCAGCATCGACAGAAATAGAATCAGCGAGACAGTGAAGATCAGATAGTAGGTGATGAGCCGGCCATCGAGGCGCACGCCCAGCACGGGATCGTCGAGGAGACGAAAACCAGGGGTCAGCACGCCCGGCACCGAGAAGGTGAGCCCATCCTCGCCGCCGGTGATGTCGCGCAGCTGTGTGGCGAGGATCAGGGCGAAGCTCGCCACGGCGAGTGTGATCATCGAGAAGAAGATCGCGCGCACGCGGAGGCTGAGGAGGCCGATGATAGCGGCCACCGCCACCGCGAGCACGACGCCGGCTGCGGTCCCCAGCAATACGGCGACCCAGCCGACCGAGAATTTGGCGAGAGCGATGGCGACGCCGTAGGCGCCGATGCCGAAGAACATGGTGTGGGCGAAGGAGACGATGCCGGTATAGCCCAGCATCACGTCATAGCTGGCGGCGAGCACGATGAAGATGCAGATACGCGCCGCCACCGCCACCGAGCGCGTGCCGGGGAACAAAAAAGGCGTGAGCGCGAGGCCGATCAGGACGGCGAGCATGAGCCCGTTCAACAGGGCGCCGCCGGGGCGGTCGCCCGAGAGCAGCCGGTCGAGCCGGCTGCGCCAGCGGTTATCGGGGCTTCTCATTCCTTCGCCACCGGGAAGAGTCCGCGCGGCCGCCACAGCAGGACCGCGACCATGAGGAGGATGTTCGAGCCCAGCGCCAGCTTCGGCGCGAGGAAGCCGGCATAATTCGTCAGCAGCCCGACCAGGATGGCGCCGACGAAGCAGCCGCCGACCGAGCCGAGCCCGCCGATGATGACGATGATGAAGACCAGGATCATCATGTCGGGGCCGATGGCGCGGGTGACGAGCCCCTGATAGACGCCCCACATCACCCCGCCGATCCCTGCGAGCGCCGTGCCGGCGACGAACACGCCGACGAAGAGCCGCCGGATGCGGTAGCCGAGCGCCTCCACCATCTCGCGGTTCTCGACGCCGGCGCGCACCAGAAGGCCGATGCGCGTGCGGTTCAGCACCAGGTGCAGCCCGGCATAGACGGCGATGCCGAGCACCACGGCGACGAGCCGGAATTTCTCGATGGCGGCGCCGCCGAGGATGATGCTGCCGACCAAGCTCGCCGGCTTCGCCAGCGGCAGCGGGTTCGGTCCCCACAGCACGACGATGAGCTGCTCGGCGATGATGAGCCCGCCGACGGTGATGAGGATCTGCCGCAGATGCGCGCCATAGACGCGCATGATGATGACGCGCTCGAAGGCATAGCCGAGCGCCCCGCTGGCGATCATGGCGACGATCAGCGCCGCGCCGAGCGCCAGAAGGTTGAGCAGCCAGGAATCCGCCAGGGTCCAGCCCGCGAGGGCGCCCAGCACGCTCACCGCAAGATAGGCGCCCAGCGTGATGAAGGCGCCATGGGCGAAGTTGAGTACGTCCATCAGGCCGAAGATGAGGGTGAGGCCCGCGGCCATCAGGAACAGCATCATGCCCATCGCGATGCCGGCCACGGTCAGCGTGAGCCAGGTGGGGAAGCTCATCGCCGGCAGCGCCGCCGCGGCAAGCAGCGGCAGGACAAGATAAGGTGCCCAATTCATGCCGCGCAGCCGGAGCGCTGCGGCTGCGGTCATTGGTGACTCGCGAGGCTGAGGCCGAGGAGATGCTGCTGCAGCCCCTCGTCCGCGGCGAGCGCCGCCATCGTGCCGCTATGGACGATGCGGCCGTCATCCATCACCGCCACGTCGTCGCCGACCGAACGCGCCATGTGGAAATTCTGCTCGACCAGCAGGATGGTCGTCATCGTCTGCTTGAGGCGCAGGAAGGCCTCGATGAGATGCTGGATGACCGCCGGCGCGAGCCCTTTCGTCGGCTCGTCGACGATCAGCAATCGGCGCGCCTCGATGATGGCGCGGCTGATCGCCAGCATCTGCTTCTGCCCGCCCGAGAGCGAGCCCGCCGCGTCGTGCCATTTCTGCCGCAGCACCGGGAAGAGGCCGAGCACCTCCTCGAGCCGGGCATCCTCGAAGCCCGCCGGCCCGGTCGCGAGCAGGAGGTTCTCGCGTACCGTGAGCTGGCTGAAGATGCCCATGGTCTCCGGCACATAGGCGATGCCGAGCCGCGCGATGTCGGGCGTGGCGAGCGCGCCGATCGGCTGCCCGTCAAAGGTGATCTCGCCGGCACTGCGGCGCCACAGCCCCATGATCGTGCGCAAGGTGGTGGTCTTGCCGGCGCCGTTGCGCCCGAGCAGCATGGTCAGGCGCCCGCGCCGCACCGTCAGATCGACCCCGTGCAGAATGTGATACCGGCCGATATGCGTGTGGACGCCACTGAGCTGCAGCAGCGGCGCGGCTGGACTCAAGACGCGTCCTCGATCGCGCCGTGGATGCAGTTGCTGACGATGTCGAGCC
>DASVOY010000787.1:0-3450 GCA_036383115.1 Allostellaceae bacterium | reverse complement strand
CTGCCGGGCTTCTCGACGTTGAGCGTCTTGACGACGCCATTGTCGACGACCATGGCGTAGCGCTGCGAGCGCTTGCCCAGGCCATAACCGCTGCCGTCCATCTCAAGCCCGACCGCGCGGGTGAAGTCGCCATTGCCGTCGGCGAGCATCTGCACCTTGCCTTCAGCCTTCTGATCCTTGCCCCAGGCATTCATGACGAAGGCATCGTTCACCGCGATGCAGGCGATGGCATCGACCCCCTTCTTCTTGAGCTCCGACGCCTTTTCGACGAAGCCCGGCAAGTGCTTGGCCGAGCAGGTCGGGGTGAATGCGCCGGGCACGGCGAAGAGCACGACCTTCTTGCCCTTGAAGAATTCATCACTCTGCACGTCCTTCATGCCGTCCGGCGTCATCTGCTTGAGCTTTACCGACGGAACCTTGTCGCCAACCTTGATGGTCATTGCTTCTCCCCTCGTTTTCGGTGGATTGCCAGGAAACCGGTCGTGGGGGCGGAACCCCGTGGCCCTCACCATAGACCGCCGGGCCGCCAAAATCATCTACCGCGAGGCGCCGACAACCCGGCCAGGGCCGGCCGCTTGGCCGAGCGCCGCCAGCACTTGGTCCGATGTCAGGATCTCCGCGAGCGCCAGGCCGTGCGGCGCGCCGGGCCCGTAAACGGCGTTGAAGGGAATGCCGTAGCGGCCGAAGCTGCGCAGATAGGCGGCGATGGCGCCGCTCGGCCGGGTCCAGTCGGCCCGCATGGCGACGACGCCCGGCGCGGCGAGCCGCGCGCTCACCGCCGGCGCGTCGATCACCAACTGTTCGTTGAGCTTGCAGGTGAGGCACCAATCGGCGGTGACGTCGACGAAGACGACGTGCCCCTCGCTCACCAGCGCCTCGATCTGGCCGCGGTCGAAGGGGCGCCAGAAGGCATCGGCGCGCGATGCCGAGGGTGGCGCGGAGAGGACGGCGGGCACCAGAAATGCGGCAGCCAGAAGCGCAGCCGGCAGGGCACGCCGCGCGATCGGCGCGCGCAGCACCAGCAGGGCTAGCGCCGCCGCCGCGACGAGCACGCCCACGGCCATCGCCGCCGCCAGACCGGTCTGCGTCACCAGCACCGAAACCAGCCACAGCGCCGTCGCCGCCAGTGCTACGCCCAGGATACGGCGCAGGATCAGCATCCAGCGCCCCGGCCGCGGCAGCCACAGCGCGAGGCGTGGCACCGCCGCCACCAGCAGGTAAGGCGCGGCGAGCCCGATGCCCAGCGCCAGGAAGATCGCGAAGATCTCCACCGGCCCGCCCGCCAAAGCGAATCCCACCGCCGTGCCGAGGAACGGCGCCGAGCACGGCGTCGCCAGCAGCGTCGCGAAGGCGCCCGTCGCGGCATTGCCGAGAAGCGCATGCCCCTCGCCCGCCTGGCCCAACCCGCTCGCCCATTGCGGCAGCGGCACCTCGAAGAGGCCCCAGAGATTGCAGGCGAAGAGCGTGAGCAGCGCCACCATGCCGATGAGGAAAAGCGGCTGCTGGAATTGGACGCCCCAGCCGACCGCCATGCCCGCCGCATTGAGCGCCGCCATGGCGGCGGCGAGCGCCATGAAGGAGAGGATCACCCCTGCCGCCGTTGCCAGGAAGCCCAGCCGCACCGTCCGGCGCGAGCGCCCGCCCTGCTCGATCACGCCCAAGATCTTGATCGACAGCACCGGCAGCACGCAGGGCATGAAGTTGAGGATAAAGCCGCCGAGGAGCGCCAGCGGCAGGATGCCGAGCAAGAGGCCGAGATCGGCCGCGGGCGCCGCCGCTGAGGGCGCGGTCGCCGCCTCAAGCGAGCGGTCGCCATCGACCAGCGTCACGGTCAGCTCTTGGCCGACCAGCCCATCGAGCGCGGACCGGCCGGCGGATACCGGCACCCGCAGCAACGCCTCGCCCGGCGTGTCGCTATGCGCCAGACGCGGCGCGCCGAAGGCGATCCCTGCCGGCCCTTCGATGAAGGCGTCGGGCGCGAGCAGCGGCTTGTCGCTCCTGACCCTGAGCTCGAGCACAGGTTCCTTGCCGAGGACGATCGTCGCCGTGGCAAGTGATAGGCCGGCGCTACCCTCGCCGGCCGGCACGCGCGCGGCATAGCGGGCGATCAGCGGAGCGTGGCTGGCACCGCCGGCTTGCGGCGCGCCGGCAGGCAGGTCGAGGGTCAGCACCGCGTCGTAGGGGATGCAGATATTGTCGCAGGTGAGATACGAGAGAGCCACGCGGAGACGCGCCGCCTCGCCCGGCCGATCGAGCCGGGCGGTGATCGGCAACACCACGGTATCGGTGTAGCCAACGGTCTCGAGCCCCGACACCGAGAAGCGTCGCGGCGCCGGCCAGGCCATGGTGGCACCCGCGAGGTTCATCGAGCCGCTCCAGTCGAGGCGCGGCGGGTAGCCGGCATCGCCAGGCGACCGCCAGTAGATCTTCCAATGCGGCGCCAAGCGGAAATCGAGGCCGAGCTGGAGCGAGGCGCCGTCGCCCACGGTCGGCGTGGCGGCGACCAGCCGGACCCGGCCCTGGTCGGTCGTGAACCAGTCCGAGGCGCCGGTCTCCGCCCACGCCGAGCCGGCGGCGAGCCAGACCATGGCTAGGGCGAGCGCCGCCGCCGCCCAGCCGGCCCCGCGTATTCCCGCCTCTCTTTTCCGCATGCCGAAGCTCCGATTCGGTCGTTTATATAGGGTTTTGCCGCCCGCCGCACGGTCACAAACTCGTCAGTGGGGAGCGCGGAGCCGTGCTTGCAAGCGTTCCCATTGGCGCTTATGTGAGGGGACTCAGAATGAAGGCGCTCCCTTGACATCGCTCGCCGGCCAGCTGCTCATCGCCATGCCCCAGATGCAGGACCACCGCTTCGTGCGGTCGGTCATCCTGCTTTGCGCCCACAACGAGGACGGCGCGATGGGGCTGGTGGTCAACAAGCTCATCGACTCGCTGACCTTGCCCGAGCTCCTTGACCAGCTCGGCATCGCCGCCGCCGGGCTGAGCAGCCGGGCGCATGTGCATTTCGGCGGCCCGGTCGAGTCCGGCCGCGGCTTCGTCCTGCATTCGGCCGACTACGTCGAGGACGGCACGATCACCATCGGCAGCGACCTGGCGTTGACGGCCACCCTCGACATCCTGCGCGCGATCGGCCGCGGCACGGGCCCGCGCCGCAGCCTGCTGGCGCTGGGCTATGCCGGCTGGGGCCCGGGGCAGCTCGACGCCGAGATCCAGGCCAATGGCTGGCTGCACGTGGCGGCGGACGAGGGCATCGTCTTCGACGACGATCTCAAGGACAAGTGGCAGCGCGCCCTGGCCAAGCTCGGTATCGACCCGATCGCGCTGTCGGGCGACGCGGGGCACGCGTAGCTAACCCCGGCCGCCCTCCTTGTCCGCCCATTCGTCGCGCAGCATGCCGAACAGGACATGGTCCTGCCAGCGGCCGTCGATGCAGAGATACTCCCGCGCATA
>DASVOY010000786.1:0-12662 GCA_036383115.1 Allostellaceae bacterium | reverse complement strand
CGGGCGAGGGCTGGGCGCAACGGCTGGCCGAGGCACAGCCGCAACAGGCGACCGAGGCCTTTCTCGCGCTGGTCCGGCAACAGGTGCATGCCCGCGCCGCCGCACGCGACCAGGGCTACAGCCTCGAGACCGAGCTGCGCCCGCCGATCGACGGTTTGGTCGAGGCGGGACGCACGCTGGCGCTCGCGCTCGAGCGCATCTCGATCCCGCTGCGCACGCTCGCCGAGCGACTCGCCCACCGCCTCGACGCCGAGGCGGCCGAGATCGACACCGCCTTGCGCCAGCGCATCGAGGCGGCGGTGCGCGGCCTCGAGCGGCGCGGCGCCATCGAGCTGGGCGGCTGGCAGCGCATGCTGCGCGACATCGGCGCGGAGCCGGCGGAGGAGTTCGTCGACTGGCTGTCGATCGCGCGCAGCGACGGGCACGAGACCGATATCGGCCTCCACCGCCACTGGGTCGATCCGACGCGGCCTTTCGCCGAGCTCGTGGCCAAGCCGGCGCATGGCGTGCTGGTGACCTCGGCGACGCTCACCGACGGCAGTGGCGATCCCGTCCGCGACTGGGAGGCGGCCGAGGCACGCACCGGCACGCGTCACCTGCCCAATGCGGCGCTGCGCGCCCGCGTGCCCTCGCCCTTCGACTATGCGGCGCAGACCCGGGCCTTCGTCGTCACCGATGTGCGGCGCGAGGATGCGGCGCAGGTGGCGGCCGCCTATCGCGAGCTGTTCCTCGCCGCGGGCGGCGGCGCGCTCGGCCTCTTCACCGCGATCGCGCGGCTCCGCTCGGTCCATCAGCGCATCGCCGCGCCGCTCGAGGCCGCCGGGCTGCCGCTGCTGGCGCAGCATATCGACGGCATGGACACCTCGACCCTCGTCGATATCTTCCGCGCCGAGGAGGATGCATGCCTGCTCGGCACCGACGCCGTCCGCGACGGGGTCGACGTGCCCGGGCGCTCGCTGCGCCTCATCGTCTTCGATCGCGTGCCGTGGCCGCGCCCGGATATCCTGCACAAGGCGCGGCGCGCGGCCTTCGGCGGCGCGCGCTATGACGACATGCTGACCCGGCTGCGCCTCAAGCAGGCCTTCGGCCGGCTGGTACGCCGCGCCGACGACAGCGGCGTCTTCGTGCTGCTCGATCCGATGATGCCTTCGCGCCTGGCCGGCGCCTTTCCCGAAGGGGTCAAGATCGAGCGCGTCGGCCTCAAGGAGGCGGTCGAGAGGACGGCCGCCTTCCTGCGGCGCTGAGCGGGGATCACTCGCTGTAGCGCATGCCGACGAGTAGCATGTCGACGTCGCGTTCGTTGCGCGAAAGCGGCAGCACCAGACCCTCGTATCGGAATGAGCGCCCGTCGACGACGCGATCACGCACGGAATGAAATGGGGCGCAGGTTTCTACCACCGTGGTAAGGCTGCGCTGGGCGATTGCGCGGTATTCGGGCAACGGCAACGCGTCAAGCGTCTTGCCGGTGAGCTCATAGCCGGCGCGGCGCACCAGCTCGGTCCCGTGCACGCGTACACGGAAGCGCCGCGGGGCGCGCAAGACATCGATGAGCAGGATCTGGCCGAGCATGAAGGATAGATCGACGGGATCGATGTCCGAGCGCGATGGCATCGCGCGGCCGCCGCATTTGCCGCTCCAATAATCATAAAGCGGCTGCAGCAGCGGATCGACGATATCCAAGCGCCTGGCATGGACCTGCTCAAGAGACATCGGCGCTCAACCGTTCGCCAGCAGGCGGTCGACCGTCTCCAGCAGCTGCGCCGGCTCGAACGGCTTGGCGAGGACGGCATCGGCGCCGAGCTTCCTGGCCGCGCCGAGATAAAATTCGCCACCGGCACTCCCGCTGGTGGACATGGCCACGATCTTCGCGGCCGGACTCAACCGGCGGATGTGCTGAATGGTCTCGATGCCTTCGCGGTTGGGCATGAAGAGGTCGGTGATGACGATGGCCGGGCGCTGCTTCTCGAACAGGGCCAATCCGACCTCGCCGTCCTGCGCTTCTATCACCGAGTGCATGGCGTCGGCCAGGATGCGCCGCACCAAGTGACGCACCGTCGCCGCATCGTCGATGACCAGAATGAGCGCCATCATTCGCCTCGAGATCCTCTGGCAGATGCGTCGCACGCTGCTCTGCCGTCGGCGGTACCATCGCCAGGTCTCGTCAGGCCGCTAACGGCCCGCTTGGGATCGTCGGTTCGCCGACGCTCCCGACCAGACGCTATATGGTTGCATCGAAGCGTTAACGAGCAGTCAAGCTCCGCCATCGTTGGCGCCGCCTCCGGTCGACGCCGCCAGGGCCCGTTGACCGGCAGACGCGACATCTGCATGGTGGCCCAGACACCGGCATGCGCCGGAGCGCCGCGCCCGCGCATGCCCGGCACGACGGCTCAAACATGGCGGATCTCCGCCGATTTTCCGAAGGAATGACCATGATCGATCACCACGCGGCCATCATTTACACCATGGTGCTGGTCTCGGCTGCCGACACCGACATGACCGATGCCGAGCTGCAGATCATCGGCGACATCGTCAACCACCTGCCGGTTTTCCGCGACTACGACCGCAAGCGGCTGACCAAGGATCTGAGGGAATGCGCCCAACTGCTCAGCAAGGAGGACGGGCTCGAAGCGGCGCTCAAGGCCATCAAGGGCGCGATGCCGCAGAAACTGCGGGAGACGGCCTACGCCGTGGCCTGCGACGTGGCGGCCGCCGATGGCGAGGCAAGCCAGGAGGAACTGCGGCTGCTCGAGATCCTGCGCCATCGGCTGGGCATCGACGGCTTAATCGGCGCCGCCATCGAGCGCGGCGCGCGCGCCCGATTCGCCACGGGCTGAACCTTGGCAGCACTCACGGCCATGCGCTGCTAAGCCATTGGCAGCATTAATTTTTTGTTGAGTGCTGACAGTCTAGGATGAAAACTCGTTGACGGTGTAGAGCTACTTTCTGGGGACACTGGCGATGAGTGACATGCGGCTGCAGCTCCAGGGCTATCGGATGACCACGGCGGAGATCCTCTATCATCTGCCCGACCATCCGCACCTGCTGCAGACTTTCCTATGGCAGCATCTGGACATTGCGCCGGAATTTCCGGTGCTGCGACGTTTCCTCGATTTCTGGGCGCGCAACATTGAGGGCAAGCTTCATTCCGTGAAGGTCGCCCGCGTGCCGATCGTCACGCCGGGCGAGCTGCGCCACAGCGCATTCTCGTTCAACCTGCACTGAGGCCACGCTCTAAGCTCTTGCCAAGCGGCGGCGGGATGCGCAGGTTCTCGGCGGATCAACCCAGCCCGGAACCGAAGCAGACGCCGTGTCCTCTGTCACCCTCTCCGCCGCCGAGCCGCGCAACAACGTCGCCGAGCGTCCGATCGCTCTCTGGCTGCTGGCCTGTTGCGCCATGGTCCTGCTCATGGTGGTGATCGGCGGCATTACTCGGCTCACCGAATCCGGTCTCTCCATCACCGAATGGCAGCCGGTCACCGGCGCATTGCCTCCGCTCGACGCCGCGCAATGGCAGGCGGAATTCGACAAGTACAGAGCGATCCCACAATACCGCGCCATCCACGCGGACATGACGCTCGGCGAGTTCAAGGTCATCTTCTTCTGGGAGTATCTGCATCGGCTGTGGGGGCGGCTCATCGGCGTCGCCTATATCGTGCCCTTCCTCTATTTCCTGCTGCGCGGCCGCGTCTCGCGACGGCTCGCGCCGCGGCTGGTGGGGCTTCTCGTGCTCGGCAGCCTCGAAGGGCCGCTCGGCTGGTATATGGTGAAAAGCGGGCTCGCGGAGCGTATCGAGGTGAGCCAGTACCGGCTCGCCGCGCATCTCGCCCTTGCCGCAATCATCTTCGCGGCAATGCTGTGGGTGGCACTCGATCTGCTGCGGCCCCGCGCGGAACGGGCGTTCGACCCGCGCCAGACCAGGCTGCGGCGCGGCCTCAGCGCGGTCGTCGCTCTCGTTTTCCTGACGCTGGTCGCCGGAGCGTTCGTCGCGGGCCTGCGTGCCGGCTATGTCGACAACACCTTCCCACTCATGGAGGGCGGCTTCGCGCCGGCGGATTACTGGCGGCTGATGCCCTGGTACCTGAATTGGTTCGAGAACGTCACGGCGGTGCAGTTCGATCATCGCCTCCTGGCCGAGGCGACCTGGGCGGCGATCGCCGCGCTGTGGCTCTACGGCCTGCGTATCGAGCTGCCGGGGCGGGCGCGGGCGGCGCTGCACGCGCTCTTCGCCATGGCGACGGCGCAGGCGGTGCTCGGGATCGCGACGCTATTGCTGGTCGTGCCGCCGCCCCTCGGTGTCGCACATCAGGCGGGTGCGATGCTGCTCATCGCGGCAGCTGTCGCGGCGCGCCACGCGCTGCGGTGTCCTCGCGTGGACGCCGCGGCGTCCCCGGCGTTATAGTTCGGCCGCGCGCTGGAGGACGATATGGCCGAGTTTCCCAGGAAGACCCTTGCCGAGTGGCGGGCGCTCGCCGAGAAGGAACTCGGCGGCAAGAACGTCGACGGCGTTGCCTGGCAGACGCCGGAAGGCATTGGCGTGAAGCCGCTCTACACCGCCGAGGATCTGGAAAGGCTCGAGACGGTCGGGACCCTGCCGGGGTTCCCGCCCTATCTGCGCGGGCCGCGCGCTACCATGTACACCAACCGGCCCTGGACGATCCGGCAATATGCGGGATTCTCGACGGCGGAGGAGTCCAATAAGTTCTACCGCGAGAATTTGAAGGCCGGGCAGATGGGCCTTTCGGTCGCCTTCGATCTCGCCACCCACAGGGGCTACGACAGCGACCATCCGCGCGTCGTCGGCGATGTCGGCAAGGCCGGCGTCGCCATCGACAGCGTCGAGGACATGAAGATTCTGTTCAGCGGCATTCCGCTCGACCAGATGAGCGTGTCGATGACCATGAACGGCGCGGTGCTGCCGGTGCTCGCCGGCTACATCGTCGCCGCCGAGGAGCAGGGCGTGCCTCAGGCGAAGCTCCAGGGCACAATCCAGAACGATATCCTCAAGGAGTTCATGGTCCGGAACACCTACATCTATCCGCCGGGCCCCTCGATGCGCATCGTCGCCGATATCATCGAGCACACGGCGCGGCACATGCCGAAATTCAACTCGATCTCGATCTCCGGCTACCACATGCAGGAGGCCGGGGCCACGGCAGTGCAGGAGCTGGCCTTCACGCTCGCCGACGGGCTCGACTATGCGCGCGCCGCGCTGTCGAAGGGGCTCAAGATCGACGATTTCGCGCCGCGCCTTTCCTTCTTCTTCTGCATCGGCATGAACTTCTTCATGGAGATCGCCAAGCTGCGCGCGGCACGGTATTTGTGGGCGCGGCTGATCAAGCCGTTCGATCCCAAGAACCCCGCCAGCCTGGCCCTGCGCACCCATTGCCAAACCTCGGGCGTGAGCCTGACCGAGCAGGATCCCTACAACAACGTCGTGCGCACCACCATCGAGGCGCTCGCTGCCGTGTTCGGCGGCACGCAGTCGCTCCACACCAACTCCTTCGACGAGGCGCTGGCGCTGCCGACGCCGGATTCGGCGCGCATCGCGCGCAACACGCAGCTCATCCTCGCCGAGGAGAGCGGCGTCACCCATGTGGTCGATCCCCTCGGCGGCAGCTACTACGTCGAGAGCCTCACGCATTCGGTCGCGGCCGCGGCGTGGGAGCTCATTCAAGAGGTCGAGACGATGGGCGGCATGACCAAGGCGGTCGAGAGCGGCATGCCGAAGCTCCGGATCGAGGAATCCGCGGCCCGGCGCCAGGCGCGCATCGATCGCGGCGAGGAGGTCATCGTCGGCGTCAATAAATATCGCAGCGACGCGGCAGCGGCGGTCGACATCCTCGACATCGACAACACCAAGGTGCGCGAGCAGCAGGTGGCGCGCCTGCACCAGATCCGCAACGCGCGCGACGGCAAGCGGGTGCAGGCCGCGCTCGACGCGCTCACGGAATCGGCGCGGAGCGGGCAGGGCAATCTGCTCGCGCTCGCCATCGAGGCGACGCGCGCCCGCGCCACCGTGGGCGAGATCTCCGACGCGCTCGAGAAGGTGTTCACGCGCCATCGCGCCACCATCCGCTCGGTATCGGGCGTCTATGGCGCGCTCCACGAGGGCGACGAGGCCTACCGGCGGATTCAGCGCGAGGTGGAGGCCTTTGCGCGGAGCGAAGGCCGGCGGCCGCGCATGCTGGTGGTGAAGCTCGGCCAGGACGGTCACGACCGCGGCGCCAAGGTGATCGCCACGGCGTTTGCCGATATCGGCTTCGACGTCGATGTCGGCCCCTTGTTCCAGACGCCGGAGGAGGCGGCGCGCCAGGCGATCGAGAACGACGTCCACGTCGTCGGCGTGTCGAGCCAGGCGGCCGGCCACAAGACGCTGGTGCCCGAACTCATCGCCGCGCTCCGGAAAGAGGGCGCCGACGACATCCTCGTCATTTGCGGCGGCGTCATCCCGCCGCAGGATTATGATTTCCTGAAGCAGGCCGGCGTCGCCGCGATCTACGGCCCCGGCACCAACATCCCGCTCGCCGCGAGCGAGATCCTGCGTCTCATCGAGAAGAAGCGGCTGGCGGCATAACAAGAACCCGATCGGCGGGGAAACTGAGCGCCGCCAGCGCCGCGCCGGCGCGATATCCGATAGGGCAATGAAGAAAGCCGCCGTCGCTACGACGGCGGCCGCCAAAAAATGCGAATGCCGAACGCCGGTCAGCCACCCGACGATGGGGTGGGCGCCGGCGTCGACGGCGTGCTGGTCGTCACCACCGTGTCCGATTTCGCGGCCTGATGGGTCGGGCTGCAATCGGCAAATGCCGGCAGTGCCAGGGCCGTCAACGCGATGGTCAGGATGAAGACACGCATCGGTCTGCTCCTTGTTGGAAAGGACCACGCAGATCGAAGTCTGAACCGATAGCGCGTCGAGGTCAATCGCTCGCCCGGTTGCGTTGCCGGCGACGACGCTCTATTCGTGAGCGCCATCGACCGCCGGCCCTGTTCCGCGACCTTCCCCGTCGCTATTTATCCCCCTTATGGCCATTCTCTTCCTCATCGTCTTCATCGATCTGCTGGGCTTCGGCGTGGTGATTCCCCAGCTACCATTTTATGGCCTGCATTTCGGCTTGCACGGACTCGGCGTTACCTCGATGTTGGCGTGCTACTCGGTGGCACAGTTCCTGTCATCACCGTTATTGGGGCGGCTCAGCGATCGCGTCGGACGGCGTCCGGTGCTGCTCGTGAGCCTGATGGCATCGGTCCTTGCCTATCTCTGGCTCGGCTTGGCAGACGCTGCCTGGATGCTGTTCGCGGCCCGTCTGGTCGCCGGTGCCGGTGCCGGCAACATCGCGGCGGCACAAGCCTATATCGCCGATGTCACGCCGCCAGAGGGCCGCGCCAAAGGCATGGGAATGATCGGCGCGGCGTTTGGTCTCGGGTTTACCGTGGGGCCGGCGCTTGGCGGGCTGGCGTCTCGCCTCGATGCCGCCGCACCAGCATTCATCGCCGCGGGCCTGTCAGCAGCAGCTTTTCTCTTGGTCCTCTCGCTGCTGAGGGAGAGCCTGCCGGATGCGTCCCGCGGCGCACCGCCGCGACCAGGGCGGCTTGCGATGGCACGAGAAACATTAGGTCGACCAGTGCTGCGCGAACTCGTCCTTTTAGCCTTCATCACGGTCAGTGCGTTTGCCGCCATGGAGACGACCTTCGCGCTCTGGGCGAACCAAGTCTTCGGTTGGGGCTCTTGGGAAGTAGGACTCAATTTCTTCTTCGTCGGCATTGTGCTGGTCCTGGTGCAGGGCGCGCTTATCGGGCCGCTGACGCGCCGCTTCGGAGAGGCGCGCCTGCTCACAGTTGGTGCCGCATCGATTGCACTCGGTCTCGCTGGGCTCCCGTTCGTTCACGCGATTGCCGTGCTGCTCGTTGTCAACCTGCTGCTCGCGGGTGGCATGGGCCTGCTCAATCCCTCACTCAACAGTCTCGTCTCGCGTTTGGCGCGGATCGACGAGCAAGGCGGCGTCCTGGGTGTCTTGCAGTCAGCGAGCAGTCTCGCGCGTGCTGCAGCCCCGCCTGTCGCCGGCGTGCTGTTCGATTTCTCGGGCCGCAACGCGCCGTATATCGTCGGCACGGCACTTATGGTCCTCGTTTTGGTCCTGGCGCTGCGCTTGCCGCACGCCGTGCGTGGCCGCAGCGCCGCCGCGCAAGGCGAGCCCCGCGCATCATGAGAGGCGCTCGCGCTGCCGCGCCCAAGCCCGGCCAGCCATCGGACATGGGCCTCCGCCAGGAGCTCAGGGCCGTGCGCGGCCTCGCGCCCTACCTGTGGCCGCGCGACTGGGATCTGCGCGCGCGCATCCTTCTCTCCGTCGTCTTCCTCGTCGCCGCGAAGCTCGTCAACGTCTATGTGCCGCTGCTCTACAAAGGCGCGGTTGACGCGCTCTCGCCCGGCGTCGGCGCCGCGGCCTCGGTTCCGGTCGCGCTCGTCATTGGCTACGGTATCGCCCGGGTCTGCGCGCAACTTTTCGCCGAGCTGCGCGACGCAGTCTTCGCCAAGGTCGGCCAGCGCGCCGTGCGCCGCGTGGCGCTGGCCACCTTCCGCCATCTCCACGCGCTCTCGCTGCGCTTCCACCTGGAGCGGCAGACCGGCGGCCTCTCGCGCGCCATCGAGCGCGGCATCCGCGGCACCGAGTTCCTGCTCTCCTACCTGCTCTTCAACGTGGTGCCGACGCTATTCGAGATCCTGCTGGTCTGCGGCATCCTCTGGGGCTTCTACGAGGCGAGCTTCGCCGTCGCCACCTTCGCCACCATCGTCGCCTACATCGTCTTCACCTTTACCGTCACCGACTGGCGGGTGAAGTTCCGCCGCGAGATGAACGAGCGCGACAGCGAGGCCAACACCAAGGCGATCGACAGCCTGCTCAATTTCGAGACGGTCAAGTATTTCGCCAACGAGGCCCATGAGGCCGAGCGGTTCGACAAGGCGCTGCGCGCCTACGAGCGCGCCGCCGTCAAGAGCCAGACGACGCTTTCAGCGCTCAATATCGGCCAGGGCATGATCATCGCCGCCGGCCTCGTCACGGTCATGCTGCTCGCCGCGCAGGGGGTCGTGCGCGGCACGATGACGGTTGGCGATTTCGTACTGGTGAACTCCTACTTGGTGCAGCTCTATTCGCCGCTCAACGTGCTCGGTATGGTCTACCGCAACATCAAGCAGTCGCTGACTGACCTCGAATCGATGTTCCGCCTGCTCGGCGTGCGCGCGGAGATCGAGGACCCGCCGGGCGCGCCGGCGCTCGCCGTCCCGCGCGGCGAGATCGTCTTCGACCGCGTGTCGTTCCGCTACGACCCGCGGCGGCCGATCCTGCACGACGTTTCCTTCCGCGTGCCGCCGGGGGGCACGGTCGCGATCGTCGGCCCGAGCGGCAGCGGCAAGTCGACCATCGCTCGGCTGCTCTTCCGCTTCTACGACGTCGATCAGGGCGCCATCCGCGTCGACGGACAGGACCTGCGCGACGTGACGCAGCACAGCCTGCGCCGCGCCATCGGCGTCGTGCCGCAGGACACGGTGCTGTTCAACGACACGGTACGGTACAACATCGCCTACGGCCGGCCCGGCGCGGCCGACGCCGAGATCGAGGACGCGGCTCGCCATGCGCGCATCCACGACTTCGTTGCCGCCCTGCCCGATGGCTACCGCAGCATGGTGGGCGAGCGCGGCTTGAAGCTTTCCGGTGGCGAGAAGCAGCGCGTCGCCATCGCCCGCGTCATTCTCAAGGAGCCGCGCATCCTCATCTTCGACGAAGCCACCTCCGCCCTCGACACCAGGACCGAGCAGGAGATCCAGGCCAATCTCGACGAGCTGCGCACCGAGCGCACCACGCTGGTCATCGCCCATCGCCTCTCGACCGTGGTCAATGCCGACGAGATCCTCGTGCTCGATCAGGGCCGCATCGTCGAGCGCGGCGACCATGCCTCGCTTCTGGCGCGAAGCGGCGTCTACGCCGCGATGTGGGCGCGCCAGCAGGAGGCCGACGAGCGCGCCGCCGCGCTCGCCGCTGTGGCCGACTAGCCCGATGGCGCACGCGAAGGACGCGCGCGACCGGCGCACTGTCAATCTCGCCTTGCAGGGCGGCGGCGCCCATGGCGCCTTTACCTGGGGCGTGCTCGACCGCCTGCTCGAGGATGAGCGCATCGCCATCGACGGGATCAGCGGCACCAGCGCCGGCGCCATCAATGCCGCGGTGTTGGCGCAGGGGCACTTGAAGGATGGCGCCCAGGGCGCGCGTGCCGAGCTCGACCGATTCTGGCACCGCCTGAGCGAGCTCGGCTGGTTGTCGCCGGTGCATCGCGGCTGGCTGGAGCGGGCGACCGGCACCTGGAATCTCGACGATTCGCCGAGTGCCGTCTGGGTCGATCAGCTGAGCCGGCTGGTGTCGCCCTATCAGCTCAATCCGCTCAACCTGTCGCCCCTGCGGGATCTGCTCGCCCACATGCTCGACTGGGACGCGCTACGCGCGCCCGACTCGATCAAGCTCTTCATCACCGCGACCAACGTGCGCACCGGCAAGCCGCGCGTCTTCGCGCGCCACGAGCTCGGGCCAGACGCGCTTCTCGCCTCGGCCTGCCTGCCGCAGATCGCCCAGGCGGTGGTAATCGAGGGCGAGCCTTATTGGGACGGCGGCTATATGGGCAATCCGTCGATCTGGCCGCTCGTCTACAATTGCGGGTCGAGCGACGTGGTCATCGTGCAGGTCAATCCGCTCACGCGCGAGGGCGTGCCGGACACCGCGGCGGAGATCGTGAACCGCCTCAACGAGATCACCTTCAACGCCTCGCTGATGGCCGAGATGCGCGCCATCGCCTTCGCCGCGCGCCTCGTCGAGGGGGACGCGCACGGGCCGGAGATCGATCGCCTCAAGAAGATGCTCGTGCACATGATCGAGGCTGAGGAGGCGATGGAGACACTCGGCGTTGCGAGCAAGATGAACACCGACCTCGATTTCCTGCTCTTCCTCAAGGACCTCGGGCGCAGCACCGCCGGGCGTTGGCTCCACGCCAACTTTGCCGCGCTCAACCACCATTCGAGCATCGATATCAGGAAGGTGTTTCTATAGGGCTGCATCGGCGCGCGATGTCCATGCAATAGTACCCGCGCCCCACGTTCCATGCTATTGACGCGCGCATGGGGGCCGCTTCAGTCGATGCCAAGAAACTTGCCGCTGCGCTACGCGGCGGCGACCGGCGTGCGTTGGCGCGGGCGATCACGCTGGTCGAATCGACGCGCGAGGATCACCGCGCGCAGGCCGAAGAACTGCTCGGCCTGGTGCTGCCGGCGGCCGGCAATTCCGTGCGCATCGGCATCTCCGGCGCGCCCGGCGTCGGCAAGTCGACCTTCATCGAGGCATTCGGCCTGACGGTGATCGGCGCCGGGCACCGCGTCGCGGTGCTGGCCGTCGATCCCTCCTCGAAGCGCGGCGGCGGTTCGATCCTCGGCGACAAGACGCGCATGGGCGAGTTGGCGCGGCACGGGGACGCATTCATCCGCCCCTCGCCCGCCGGCAAGACGCTGGGCGGCGTCGCCCGGCGCACGCGCGAGGCGATCCTCGTCGCCGAGGCGGGAGGGTTCGACGTCATTATCATCGAGACCGTCGGCGTCGGCCAGTCGGAGACCGCGGTTGCCGACATGGTCGACATCTTCCTGCTGCTGCTCGCGCCGGGCGGCGGCGACGATCTGCAGGGCATCAAGAAGGGCATTGTCGAGCTGGCCGATCTGCTGGTGGTCAACAAGGCCGATGGCGATCTCAAGCCCGCGGCGCTGCGCGCCGTGGCCGATTACCGCCATGCGCTGCGCATGCTCCGCCCCGCCGCGGCCGATGCGGCGCCAACGGTGCTCGCGGTCTCGGCGCTCGAGGGCGAGGGCATCGACAAGGTCTGGCAGATGGTCGAGCGCGACGCCGCCGCGCTCAGCGCCAGCGGCGAGCGCGACCGCCGCCGCGCCGCCCAGGCGCGCGCGGCGCTATGGAGCGAGATCGGCGAGGGTCTGCTCGATCTGTTCAAGGCGGATGCGCGCGTCGCCAAGCTTCTGGCCGAACTCGAGGCCAAGGTAGCGTCGGGCGGGCTCACGCCCACCGCCGCCGCGCAGGCAGCCCTAGCGGCGTTCCGCCGCCGGTCGCGATAGCCGCGCCGATTCCGAAATTCTTAAGGCGAAAGTCTTTAGCTCGCGCCCAAGCTCACTACTGATGAAGCCGCGTATGTTCATCAGATTCGTAGTGCAAGAATCCGGCAAGCTAACCGGAGGCGATTGGGAACGTTTGGCCGCGATATGTGATTGGTTCGACCTGAACCTCGACAAGCCATCGCGCTTATCGCTTTCACGGCGGCCCCGCCGCAAGGCGCAAGCGATAAGTTGGTTTCGGACTACGGCAACGGTCCATATCAGAAAAACGCGGGAGTTGGAACGAGTGCTGGAATCATACGGCGTGGCGATCGAAACAGTTAAGACAAGGCGGCCTGGCTACATCGTCTATGAGGATAAGTTCCAAGTTGCGGCTTACCCGTTCAGCGAAACGCCGACTTGATCCCCTGGTCGCGTCCGCCTTGACGGGGATAGGGCCGGTGGCCTAGAAACCCGCCTTTCGCGCGGCGCTTCCGGCCAGGAGGCGCCGTGCCGTGCGATCGAGGAT